>JAUSOA010000081.1 GCA_030656435.1 Acholeplasmataceae bacterium
GTTCCATGGGGGACCTATGAGATGACTGAAAACTTTAAAAAAAGATGGAGATATTTATATCATCATATTTATAGAGATGTAATTGGAGCCAATAAATTTATCTCATTTATGCTATCTACTTTTTTTGCAAGCATATCAAAAATGCTCTATCGTGGCGCACAATTAATTCCAACCTATCCAGATGCAAGATTTTTATCTACCTTAAGAACAAGTGAAGCATTCTTAAATATTGATATTCCAATCCTCATTTTCCCTGAGGATTTCGAGGATGGCTTCAAGGTAATTTTAGAAAAATATCTACAAGGCTTTGTTGGATTATCTGCTTATTATTATCAACAAACAGGAATTGATTTACCAATATATCCGATTTCCTTTCATAAAAAGAAAAGAGTCATTAGTATAGGTAAACCTGAATATGTAGAAAAACTATCTAATCAAGGATACTCAAAAATAGACATTACCGATTATTTTAAGGATATTACCAATCAACTTTACCATGATGTTGAAGATGGTTCCTATAAAAATAGATTGAAAATTGCAGATGAATCATAAGAGAAATCAAGAAAATATTAGGTGCATATGAAAACAATGATTTACAAGGGATATGAATTATCCGATCAAACTCTACAAAAGCATATCAAGGAAGTCTTCCATAAAGGAGGACTTGTTGTCTTTCCAACTGAAACTGTTTATGGAATTGGTGCGGATGCGACCAATCCAGAAGCAGTTAAACAGATATTTAAGGCGAAGGGAAGACCTTCAGATAACCCACTCATTGTTCACATATCAAAAAATAGTGATTTAGAATTATATGTGCGTGATATCCCCTTAATTGCTAAACCCTTGATGGATGCATTTTGGCCAGGACCTTTGACACTTGTTTTCAATAAAAAGGACATTATACCCAATGAAGTTACTGGAGGACTTTCTACTGTCGGTATTCGAATTCCAGGATTAAAAATAGCTAGAGATATTATCGATATTGCAGGACTACCTATTTGTGCACCAAGTGCCAATCTAAGTGGAAAGCCTTCTTCAACCATATTTGATCACGTGGCATCTGACTTTGAGGAAAGAGTCGACATCATTATTGATGGAGGTAAGGCAGAAATTGGAATTGAATCGACAGTGCTTGATATCACAACTCCAATACCTGTTATGCTTAGACCAGGTGCAGTTACAAAAAAGATGATTGAAAATGTCTTAGGATATAAGATTATTGATTCTACTGAAACAAAAATAGAAGATACTCCTAAATCTCCAGGTATGAAATATACACATTATGCACCTAAAGGAAAAATGACCTTAGTGGATGGAAATGAAAAAGAAGTTATCCAGTATATCAATCAAGAAATTAAAAAGCATAAAAAAGAAAAAACAGCTGTAATTGGTGCTTCTGAATATTTAGATCAAATCGATGCGGATTATAAAGTGAATTTAGGCCATTTAAATGATTTGAATGAGATAGCCTCCAACATCTTTATCGCCTTAAGACAAATGGATGAGCTAGGAATTCATTATATCTATATGCATACATTATCCAATCAAGATATTGGGCAAGCCATTATGAATAGACTTTCTAAAGCAGCTGGATATAAAATAGTTAAATTATAAAAAATCGCTCAATGAAGCGATTTTTGTTTTATATGATGATATGTTATTATATGAATCAGTATATATAAATTTAAATCATCTCATGGAAAGCAATTTGACCTTTACCATTTTTCTTCGCTTTATACATGGTTTGATCCCCTAAGTCTAAAAGCAGGTGATAGTCTCTTAATTCCTCAGTCATTTTGACAATTCCAATGGAGCAACTAATTCCTAGTGATTTTCCTTCTACAGTTAGATTTTCAATATCCCTGATGATTTTTTTTGCACGACTAGATACCTCTTCAAAACTATGATCCTTGACATATACAAAGAATTCATCACCACCCAATCGATAATATAAAACGTTCTTTTCCCAATTTGAAATGAAATGATTCGCGATTTGAACTAGAAATTCATCTCCATGGTGATGACCATAGTGGTCATTGATTCTTTTAAATCCATCAATATCAATATAGAGTCCATAGGAGTTTTCTGTACTTTTTAAATAACTAATGTGCTTTTTCAACGTTTCCCGTGTAAATAGTCTTGTTAAAGAATCCTGATACGTCTTTTGATAGTAAATAATTTCATCTGGAGTATCATTTAAAACACGAATGACTCTTCCCAATATGAGTTTATGAATATTATAAATTTCTGATATTACATGAAAACTAACATAAAGCCAAATATGAGTACCATTTTTCTTAACAGGGATATATAAAAAAAGTTCTTTATCTATACGCATGAGTTTCTCTTTTAAGGTTTCAATAAAATTATTTTTTCCTTCAACCTCAGCTAGCTTGTTATCAGGTTCAACAAGATCAAAAAGAGTATCAAAGCTGAGATGCATCTGATCAGGTAGTCCTATTTTTTTCTGATCACCCGAGATAATATAAATAAATCTTGAAGAGTCAAGTAAATCAAAATAAAACGTGACATGACACGCTGAATCTAAAATAATATCTTTGACATAATCAATGCCATATTTGGTGCT
>JAUSOA010000100.1 GCA_030656435.1 Acholeplasmataceae bacterium
ATCAGTCTCTACATACAACAGTACTATCTGATGATGGCACGTTATTTGAGGTGCAAATTAGAACTCCAGAAATGGATCAGGTTGCTGAATATGGGGTCGCTGCTCACTGGGCATATAAGGAAAATAAAACCTATTCAAAAGAAAAGGAACAATTTGAAATTGCTCAAAAACTCAAATGGTATGGAGAATTACTCAAGATGAGTGAGGATACCGATGAAACTGAAGGTGGAGCAGAAGAATTTGTTGGAACCATTAAAGGTGATATCCTAGATGCCAATGTTTATGTCTTCACTCCTAAGGGTGAGGTTATTGAGCTACCTAAGGGATCGACTCCAATTGACTTCGCATACCGAATCCATACTGATATCGGGAATAAGATGGTTGGAGCTCTAGTAAATAATAGAATAGTAACACTAGATTATGAACTGAATACCGGTGACATCGTCAGTGTTAAGATCAATAAAAATTCATTTGGTCCAAGTGAAGACTGGCTAAAAATAGCCAAATCCTCACATGCAAGACATAAAATTAAAGGGTTTTTAAACAAACTCAATCGCGATTCATTAATCATTATGGGGAAAGAATCTCTTGAACGAGAAATGACTGCGCACAAGGTTACTGAAACCCTAGATGATACCTTCGTTAAAAAGCATTTTGAAAAGAATATGATCACCGATGTCACAGAATTATATCTTGAAATCGGTAAAGGTAATTTAAGTCCAAAAACAGTTGTAAATAAGCTTTTAGGACTAGAAGTTGATCCTTCAGTTTTATTGCAGCGTCAAATGGAAAAAGCCTCTAAACAGCTAACAACGCATAGTGAAACTGGCGTTGTGATTGAAGGATTATCAAGCCCTCAATTAAAGCTTGCTAACTGCTGTTTGCCTATTCCAGGGGATTCAATTATTGGATATGTTTCTAAAACATCAGGGATTGTTGTCCATGCATCTTTTTGTCCGAATTGTAAGCAATTTGAGGATACCCGTTTAATCGAAGCCTTTTGGTCTTCAAGTATTACGAGAAAGTATCCAACATGGATTAAGATTATTGGTGGAAATAAACCAACATTATTAACTGAGGTTGTTACTGTTGTGAATGCATCATCAGTAGCTATTGCTGAGGTGAATGCAATTACGACATCAAGCTTGGAAATGATTATAAAAATTAAAGTGTCAATCAATAATGCAAATGCATTACAATCACTAATGGTAAATCTACGTAAAATAAGCGAGATTTATTCTGTAGAAAGAGATTTCAAATGAGAACAGTCGTTGAGCGTACAAAAGAGGCTTTTGTTACAGTAGATAATCAAATGATTGGTAAAATTGGGAAAGGCTATCTCATCTATGTCGGAATACATGTCAATGACAACATAGAAATTGTTCAAAAAATGGCAGAAAAAATTCATAACCTAAGGGTATTTGAAGATGATCAAGGGAAAATGAATTTAAACCTTACCCAAGTGAATGGTAGCATTTTAGCAATATCACAATTTACTCTCTATGGTAACACCAAAGGGAATAATCGCCCTTCCTTTATTGAAGCAGCACGACCTGAACAAGCAGAAGCACTATATAATCTATTTTGCGAGCTTTTGAGTCAAAATCATAAAGTTCAAAAGGGAGTTTTCGGTGCAGATATGAAGGTTACTGCAACCAATGATGGGCCAGTAACAATCGTAATAGAAATGTAATTGACAAATTTATCTTTTTAAGATACTATAAACATGTAAGTCAATCGTCTGTGAAAAAGGAGATCTAAGGATCAGTGACACCTTTGGAGACAAAAACAACAACAAATGAGTGCTAGAAAATTTTCTAGAACTAAGGTGGTACCGCGTAATCATACGTCCTTAGCGTTTTTAAGGACGTTTTTATTTTTTTGATGAGGTGAATGACTTGAAAAAACCATACAAAAATATGCCGGAATATGTTTTCGGTCATTATAAACTAAGAACTATTTTAAAATCAGATGCTGTTGATATGTTTGATTATGGTAAAGACCTAGATGTGACAAGATATTTGAATTGGGGTCCATTTACAACGATTTTCGATGCTAAAAAAACTTATAGTGAGATTTTTAAGCCTCGAATCAAAGCTGGATTACCAATTGGTTATGCAATTGTTGATATGCGAAAAAACAAAATGATTGGGACTATTGATTTTCATAGTAAAATAAAAGGTGAAAATAGTGCTGAAATCGGATTTTGTCTGCATAAGGATTATTGGAACCAAGGAATTATGACAAATGCACTTCAATATTTAATCCAAATCGGCTTTAATTACTTACATTATGATTCGATTAGAATTAAACATTTAAGTCAAAACACAGCGAGCCAAAAGGTTATTGAAAAGATGAAATTTAAATTTGTTTCAAAAGAACCTTATTTGTTAGAGAAAGTATACGGAATATTAAAGGATGAAGTGCTCACTTATGAGCTAAAAAGGGAGGATTATCATGGCAATCAATAAAGTAAAAGGAACCTATGATGTATTACCAACAGAATCATATCTTTGGCATGCACTAGAGGATAAAATTAGAGAGGTTCTACATTTATACAACTACAAAGAAATCAGAACTCCAATCATGGAATATAGCGAAGTATTTCATCGTCAGTCTGAATTATCAGATATGGTGACCAAAGAGACCTATGACTTTGATGACCGTGGTGATCGTAGACTTACCCTAAGACCAGAAGGTACTGCAGGAGTGATTAGAAGCTATGTTGAAAATAAGCTTTATGCGTCACAAGAACTAGAAAAGGTTTACTACATAGGACCTAATTTTCGCTATGAACGTCCTCAAAAGGGACGATATCGCCAATTTTACCAATTTGGTGTAGAAGCGATTGGAGCAGTTGATCCTGCCCTCGATGCAGAAATGATTATTCTAGCCTTTGATTTTATTAAAAGACTAGGCTTAAAGGGTGTTCGAGTTAGAATCAATAGCTTGGGTGATGATTTATCAAGAAAAAATTATACCGAAGCACTCATTCAACATTTTCAACCACATGAACAATCACTTTGCGAGGATTGCAAATCAAGATTAACAAAAAATCCATTAAGAATATTAGATTGTAAGATTGATGCAAAGCATGAAGCAGTCATTCATGCACCGACTCCACAAGATTATTTAAACGAAGATTCAAGATCTTATTTCAAATCTGTGTTAGAGCATTTAAATGTTGCGAAAATCAGCTATGAAATCGCTCCAAAGCTCGTTAGAGGTTTGGACTACTATAGTCATACCGTATTCGAAATTGAAGCAGATATCGAAGGATTTGGTGCTCAAAATGTCCTTGGTGGCGGTGGTCGCTATCAAAAATTAGTTTCTGAGCTCGGTGGACCTGATTTAGGTGGCATTGGATTTGCATGTGGCATGGAAAGATTACTTTTAGCGCTAGAAGCTGAAAGTGTCGATTTTGCTAAGGAAATTGAATTGGATGCATTTGTAATCGTGTTTAAGGACGAACTCAAAACTGCTGCAACAAAGATCCTTTATGAGCTTAGAGGAGCCAACCTAACAGTTGATACAAACTACACTCAAAAAGCCTTTAAGGGACAGCTTAAACAAGCACTACGCATGCATGCAAAGTACTTAATTATTATCGGTGAAGAAGAATTTAAAAAGGGAGTCGTAGGTATTAAAAATACCAAGACTGAAGTTCAAGAAGAGGTATTAATTCCTAAAGTTAAGAAGTACTTACTAGAAAAGTTGGAGAAAAAATAATATGAAATATACACACCACAACAATGAATTGAATATAAAGCATATTGGAAAAGAAGTCTATTTAAAGGGTTGGGCTGCAAAAGTCAGAAATTTAGGTGGTCTAATTTTCATTGATTTAAGAGACCGTTTTGGGATTACCCAATTGCTGGTGAAACCAGGTAATGCATTTTACGAAACTGCTCTAAAAGTTAGAAATGAGTTTGTATTAGAAGCTAAGGGTATCGTCATTGAAAGAGAAAGTAAGAATTCTACCATTCCAACCGGAGAAATCGAAGTCGAAGTGACTGTTCTTTCAATCTTAAGTATTGCTGAAAATCCTCCAATTATTATCGCTAATGATACCGATGCACTAGAAGACACAAGACTTAAATATCGTTATCTAGATTTAAGAAGACCAGTGATGCAAAATTTCATGATCAAACGACATGAAATCACACAAGCCATTCGAAGCGTCTTAGTTGAAGAAGGCTTTTATGAATTAGAAACACCTATTTTAGGTAAATCAACACCAGAGGGAGCTAGAGACTATCTCGTTCCATCACGTTTGTACCCTGGGACTTTTTATGCACTTCCACAATCACCTCAAATCTACAAGCAATTATTTATGGTTGCTGGCTTTGAGAAATATTTCCAAATCGCGCGTTGCTTTAGAGATGAAGACTTAAGAGCAGATAGACAGCCAGAGTTTACACAAGTCGATATTGAAGCATCATTCGTTGATATGGATGACGTTCAAAGAATTGTAGAAAATGTGTTAGTGAAAACATTTAAAAAGATACTGAATGTGGATGTTCAAGCACCATTTTTAAAAATGAGCTTTCAAGAAGCAATGGAAAAATACGGGAATGATAAACCAGATATGCGCTTTGAGATGCTAATTAACGATTATACAACTTACTTCAAGAGTATTGATTTACCATTGTTTCATGGTAAAAATCAGGTAAGAGGTATCATTTTAGAACAAGGCGTAGTGACTAGAAAGAGATTCGATCAACTCACTGAAATTATCAAGAAAAATCACGGGGATGCACTAGCATCAATCAAATATAGTGAAGGTCAATATACAGGATCAATCGTTAAATATTTAAATGAAACAGAACTTAAAGGTTTAAACTTAAAAGAAGGAAATACATTATTCTTAGTTCCAGGTGCATTCGAGAACGTGAGTTCATCATTGAGTGCTTTAAGAATTGAACTTGCAAACGAGTTCAACCTAATTTCAGAAAATGTGTACAAGTTCCTTTGGGTGACAGAATGGCCTTTATTGGAGTATAGTGAAGAAGAGGGCAGATTTTATGCAAAGCATCATCCATTCACAGCACCAGTTGACGCAAGTATTTTAAAAAATGATCCAAAAAATGCAATGGCCAAAGCCTATGACGTTGTCTTAAATGGCTATGAAATAGGAGGAGGATCCATTCGTATCCACTCTCAAGAAGTTCAAAAGCTAATGTTTGATACGTTAGGACTTACTAAAAAAGACATTGAAGAACGCTTTGGTTTCTTCGTAGATGCTTTAAAATATGGTACACCACCACATGGCGGTTTAGCTTTAGGACTCGACAGAGTTGTTATGCTGATGACCAATACTCAAAATATTAAGGATGTTGTCGCATTTCCAAAGACACAAAGTGCAAAAGACACAATGATGCAGGCTCCAAGCCCGGTAGATAATACGCAGCTGGAAGAATTACAAATTAAGGTAGGTAAATAATATGAAGAAAATAACACTTGCAGGCGGTTGTTTTTGGGGCGTAGAAGCCTATTTCAACCAGTTAAAGGGCGTTTTAGAAACAACCGTTGACTATGTTGACGGTAACAAAAAAAACCCCACATACAAGGAAGTTTGTGATGGCTCTGCAACGCATGCAGAAGCAATTCAAGTCTTATATGATGAAAAATTGATTACTTTGGAAATGGTTTTAGACCAATTTTTTAGAATTATTGACCCATTTTCAAGAAATAAACAGGGACATGACATTGGAAGACAATATCGTACTGGTATTTATTTTGATGATGAAAATGATGAGACTCCAATTTTAAGCTATATGGAAAAAGCCTTTAAAAAAGAACTTCCAAGAGTAGCAACTGAGGTTAAGAAAAATCTCGATTACGAACTTGCTGAGGAATATCATCAGGATTATTTGAAAAAAAATCCAGGTGGGTATTGCCATATCAATTTAAATCTAGCGTCTAAAGAGGAAGTGAAATAATGCGTAAGGATTATATATCCTGGGATCAATATTTCATGGGTGTCGCAAAGCTTTCTGCACTAAGAAGTAAGGATCCATCCACTCAAGTTGGAGCATGTATTATCAATTCAGGAAAAAGAATCGTAGGGATAGGCTATAACGGCCTTCCTCAAGGATGCGATGACCGTACATTTCCATGGGGAAATGATGGTGACTTTTTGGATACAAAATATCCATACGTTGTTCATGCAGAGGCGAATGCTATTTTGAATGCGACAACCAATCTCAAAGGGGCATCAATTTATGTAACTCTTTTTCCATGCAATGAATGCACTAAACTCATTATTCAAAGTGGAATTCAAGAAATAGTTTATGAGTCCAATAAATATCAAAACTCCAAGGAGCATGAAGCAGCAACAAAAATGCTTAAAGCATCTGGTGTAAGCTATCGCCAGATTGAAGTTGGAGAATTAAGTTATGTTAAAACTACTGAAAAACTATAAAAAAATACTAATTATTTTGAGTTTTCCTTACTTATATCTTCTTTTTGTGTTGGTTGCCCCAACCAATATGGCAGTTACGGCTCCAGGAGGACTCTCACCTGTCGACAGTGCGATTGTCATCGATACTGTTGATTTTCTTGATAATTTCAATACGGTTTATGTTTATTCCTATTACCCAATCACAGCTTTTCAATCATTTGTTTTAACAGGTGATGAAACAATGAACGTGAAACCGATGACCGTAAGAGAAACCGATACGTCATGGCGAGATGATTTTAGAGCTGGTCAGATATCAAAAATCGTATCTTTAAAAACATCCTTAATTAAGGCTTATGAGCTTGCAAATATTGAAGATCCATCGATATTAATCGATTATGAGTATAGAGGATTATATATATATTACCGACCAAGTCGATTGACAGAACTCGAGGTTGGAGATATTATTGTTGAAGTGAATGGAAATTCATATAAAAATTACACACACCAAGAATTTAGACAACTCGCTTATCTTACAACGATTCGATACAAGGTCATGCGGGAAGTCAACGGAGTAGAGACATTTTTCATGTTTGATTATACAAAAGTAGAAGAAGACCAATATATGATTTTCTATCCGAATTATGAGATTATTAGTGCTTCGCCTAGCTTTGAATTTCCAGGTGTAAACAGCATTGTTGGTGGACCAAGCGGCGGGATGATTCAAACCCTTAGTATTTATGCAAGTTTACTAAAACTAAACTTTGGCAATCTGAAAATCGCTGGAACTGGGACCATAGAAATCGATGGAACAGTAGGTAGAATCGGTGGAATTACCCAAAAAATGTATACTGGAATCTATAATAAAATTGATGTTTTCTTCATGCCAACATCACATTTTAGCGAGATTCCTAACCTAGATTATCCGTATGAAATCATTGTAGTAGATACAATAGAACAGGCGGTGCAAGCGCTTCATGACCTCATTAATGAATAAAGTTTTTCTATTTTTTAGAAGATTTAAAAAGCTGGTCAAGCTAATCGATAAACAGACGAAAATGAAATATGTTGTTCGATCAGTTTTAGGTGCGCTAGTTTTTTCTTCACTTGCACTACTTTTACCGATTTTGATGGTTATCAATATGTTTATATATACTAAACTTACGTTATTTTTAGCGATTTTACTGCTCATTATCGTTATGTCGTGGGCTTTCCTTTATTATTTCTTTTATTACAAGCTATTAAAAATTTATCACCCCAAGCTTGAGGAATACAATACCTTGATGCCTCAGCTGGTTGAAAGTTCATTGGTTGCCTTGTTCTTTATGTTTCTCGGTATTATCATAATATCTATCATTCTTTAGGAGGAAAAAATGATTATTGGTGCAATTTTAATAATTTTACTCATTTTAATCGATCAAGCGACAAAAACAATTGCAGCTGCAAATATTGCTCTAAACAGTCCAAATATAGTTGTTATCCCTAGACTTTTAGAATTATCCTTCCATAAAAATGAAGGGATGTCCTTTGGACTACTTGCTGGAGAGCAGCTCTTATTCATGGTTGCTACTGTTATAGCATTAGGCATTTTTGGATACTTTTTCTTGGATTCTAATTTTAAAACGAAAAAGGTTTATTCAATTGCTATTGCTTTATTTATCGGGGGTACGTTAGGAAATGCGATTGATCGCGCTTTATATGGTTATGTCATCGATTTCATGCAGTTTCCGTTTTTTGGACCCTTATTAGGTTTATTTGGAACTGGAAATTTCTATAATAACTTCGCAGATATTTTCTTGAGCTTTGCCATTGTACTCTTTGGTATCGATTTGTTTTTCTTGGAACCAAAACGTGCAAAAAAGGAGAAATTAAATGTCGAAAACAACGATTAAAATAGATAGTGAAGCCGTTGGTCAACGACTTGACCAATATTTACATACAGTTTTTTACACTGAAAAGAGTAGAAGCTATGTTCAAAATGCAATTAAAGAGGGTTATGTTTTAGTTAATAATCAAAAAGTAAAAACTGGTCATACTCTGAAGTTAACTGATTTAATTGAAATTGAAGAAATTGAAGCTAAAAAGCTTGATATGAAAGCTGTTGATATGAACTTAGATGTCGTCTATGAAGATGAGGATCTCTTAGTTGTAAATAAGCCTCAAGGAATGGTTGTTCATCCAGCATCTAGCTATCATGAACCTACGTTGGTGCATGGTCTTTTACATCAAGTCGAAGAGCTTTCTTCAATCAATGGAATCATTCGTCCTGGCATAGTACACCGAATTGATAAGGATACATCAGGTTTATTAGTAGTTGCAAAAAGCGATAAAGCGCACCAAATACTATCTGAGGACTTAAAGGATCATGATATAGCTAGAGATTATATTGCCTTAGTTTATGGTAGATTTGAGGAAAATGAAGGTACCATCAACGCACCCATCATGAGACATCCCAAAAATAGATTGAAAATGGCAGTACTCGCTGATGGAAAACATGCGATCACACATTTTAAAGTAATTGAAAGATTTGAAAAATATACATTACTTTCTTGTAAACTAGAGACAGGAAGAACCCACCAAATACGGGTTCATCTTTCCTATATTCATCATCCAATCGTTGGAGACCCAATCTATGGTCCAAGGGAAGTTGTTGGCTCTACTGGACAATTTTTGCATGCCGAAAAATTATCATTTGTTCACCCAATAAAAAAAGAGCAAATGACTTTTACAGCCGATATGCCCCAAGTGTTTAAGGATTTTCTAAGTAAGCTTAGAGAAGATTCTGTTTCGTAATATTTTTATAATTCATTTTCGCGATTAATGCCAGTGAGAGTTTCCCTTTGGATTCATAGATGGTATGGATTAACTCATCTACTTCCTTACCAGCACCCTTTAAGAGTTCGATTCCAAGCTTATCGCTATATTCCTTCATTTTCACAAGAAATGCATATCTTGCAATAATAGAAGCTGCAGCAACGCTTAAGTGAACAGATTCAGCTCTAACGTGAAATTCAATATCCCTATAAATTAGGGTTTCATCTTTAATATAATTAAAGTATAATTGAGGTGTGCAGAATTGATCAACAATAACTGGGACAGTTTCTTCAAGTTTAGAAGAAGTCTTAATAATTGCTTGATTATGAAGCAGTGCCTTTATTTTATTTAGGTTCAAGCCTTGTTCGACTAGACCGTTATACTTTTTAGGTGTTAAGATTAAAAGTGAGTGAATTAAACGCTGTGCAATCTTTGGTGCAATTTGAATAATCATCTTGTCATTCATGTTTTTAGAATCTCTAACGTTTAGACTTTCGAGATATGCGATATCACTGGTATTGACATAAGCTGAGCAAACAACAACAGGTCCAAAAACATCACCTGTACCGACCTCATCAGATCCTATTGCAGCATAATCTTCACGACCAAGATGTTTTTTAATTGATATGAGTTCATGAGTAACTTCTTTTCCTTGTAATAAAACCTTACCGGTCTTATAGGCAAGGATATCTATATTGTTATGAACAGCATGAAAAAGCAAATATTGATTGTCATCAGATATTTGGTGAAATTGATAGGTCTTATTTAATTTTTCTAGTTCATGTTCTGTTACAGAAATGGTGTAATGTTTCATTTGAAGTTAATCTCCTATTAATAATATTATATCACAATTATCTAAAAAAAGGTGGCAATTATGCGATTTATGACAAAAGCCCTAGAGCTTAATCAAATTCTGGAAGAGATTTCTAAATATGCAAAATCGGAGACAATTCAAAGTGAAATCCGCAATTTAGAGCCAGCAACTGATTATGACTCAATTATACGTCAGCTTGACGAAGTCATGGATATGACATCGGTTCTCCAAAGAGCTGGTGTTTTACCATTAATCCCGGATTATGACATTCATGAACTCTTAAGATATGCAGGACTTGACCGAGTATTCTCTATTCATGAACTCCTATATGTTAGACTTTTTCTTGTAATGGAGCGAGACATTTTGAAGTACTACCGCGAAGCAATTCGAAGTAAGATTCCATTTAGAACACTTCAGCACTATTTTGACGATATGCACAATCACCAATCTCTACTTTCATATATACATTCAAAGATTGATGAGGATGGTGTTGTTCTAGATGATGCTACACCAGAACTATTAAAGATTAGAAGAGATTTAAGTAAGCTCGATAAGCAATTGCAGGATAAATTACATAGAATATTAACTGATCAAAGTGCCTATTTAAATGAAATGGTCATCGTGATTCGAAATAATCGCTATTGTATACCCGTAAAAGATACCTTTAAAAACAAAATTAAAGGTGTAATTCATGATATGTCAGCAAGTAAGCAAACCATTTATATTGAACCAGAAGCAACACGTCAAATAACTGCAGAAATTGAACATTTAAAGGTCTCTGAGGAGAAGGAAATTCAAAAAATTATCGCTTTATTAAGTGAAGAAGTGCATGCATGCTCGGTAACACTGAAGGACAATTTAGATTTATTCTTAAGTCTGGATTTTAATGCCTCCAAGGCTCAATACGCGATTTTATTAAACGCAGTTAAACCCAATGTCAATCAGGAAGGTTTGATTTCTTTAGTTAAGGCAAAGCATCCTTTACTAGATCAGAAAACTGCAGTTCCAATAACATTAGAATTAAACAAAGATATTAAGACCTTACTCATAACCGGACCAAATACTGGAGGAAAAACAGTCGCATTAAAGACAGTTGGACTCCTAACACTGATGATGCAATGTGGAATCTTAATTCCAGCCAATGAAGAGTCAAATTTATCTATTTTTGATCAAGTTTTTGCAGATATTGGCGATGAGCAATCTATATTGCAATCCTTATCTACATTTTCTTCACATCTAACCAAAATAATTTCTATGATTAATCAAGTCAAAGATAATACTTTAGTATTACTTGATGAACTAGGGTCAGGAACTGATCCTAATGAAGGGGTATCACTAGCGATTGCAATTTTAAACGCCTTCAAATCCTATGATATTCGAATGATGGTAACAACCCATTACTCTGAATTGAAAAGCTATGCCTATGAGCAGCAAAATATGACAACAGCAAGTGTAGCATTCGATAAAAAGACGTTAAAACCACTCTACTACCTTCAAATGGGAACGACTGGGTCTTCACATGCCTTTTTGATTGCAAGACGTCTAGGGCTAAAAGAAGAGGTCGTCAAGGATGCGGAAACTGTTTATCAAGGAAGACAGACAGATTTAGCGAAAGTCATGGAAAAATTAAACGATGAAATGCTATATTTCGAACGACAAAAGGAAAAACTATCCTTTGAAATAGCTGAAGCAAGAAAAGAGAAAAAGGAATATCAGCAATCTCGCGAAAAGCTACTTAAAGAACAAGATATGATTATTGAAAATATTAAATTTAAGGAAGAAACAAAATGGAATCAGTTAAAGGATGAAGCTAGATTGATCATTAGCGAATTACAAAGTAAGAGTAAACTTACAAATCCTGAAATTGCTTCTATTAAATTTCAGCTCAATCAAGGCTCTACTCAAGATGATTCCCATCGATTAACAGATGAACTTAGCATTGGTGATGAAGTTTTCATCATTCCATACCAACAGTATGGTAAAATAGAATCAATCAAAAATGATGAGTACCGTGTTGTTTTTGGAAAATTTGACCTTTACTTCAAAAAAACAGACCTAAGAAAAGATGAAATGAAGAAAGAGGTTAAAAAAACAGTTAGACAAGGAAATAGATCTAGCGAACAAATTCCTGAAAAAAAGGCAAGTTTTGAACTAGATTTACGTGGATATCGCTTTGAAGAGGTTAAGGAAGCTATGGATCAGGCACTGGATTCAGCGTTTCTAACAGGAATTCAATCGATGCGGATTATTCATGGATTTGGAAGCGGTGCAGTGAGAAAGGCTGTATATGATTATATTAAGCTATCACCTTATATCAAATCTTCAAGATTTGGTGGCGAGGGAGAAGGACTAAATGGGGTAACTATAATCACTCTAAAATAGTGCGAATGGCTTGATTTAACATCATTTTAATCATATAATAGTAATTGAAATTAATAAAGAAATGAGGAAAATTTAATGATTGAATATCAAGGACAGGATTATCAAGAAGTAATTGGGCAACAGGGTTTAGTAGTTGTACAATATTTCGCAACATGGTGTGGACCATGTAAGATGCTTAAACCAGTGTTAGAATCAATTAGCACAGATATGGCAGATGTTAAATTTTGGCGCGTAGACATTGACCTATTTAGAAATCAGGCAATTGAAGCGGGTATCAAGAGCGTTCCAACTGTTGTATTATACAAAGATGGAGAAGAAGTTGACCGTCAAAGTGGCTATCAACCAAAAGAAAGAGTAGCAGCTTGGATGAACCAATTCAAATAATTAAAGCACGCAAGTGCTTTTTTTATTATCTTTTTTCTAGTATAATAAATATGGTGATATCATGGATGGATTTTTACTAATAAATAAACCTAAGGGTTTGACATCACATGATGTCGTTTATAAGGTTAAAAAGAAGCTTAAAATAGATAAAATTGGACATACAGGAACGTTGGATCCTTTTGCTAGCGGTCTTTTAATTTTATGTCTTGGCAAAGCTACTAAGCTGGCTTATTTATTCTCAAATCTTGATAAAGCATACGAAGGGACTGTAGTTTTTGGGAATCACTACGATACCTATGATACAACAGGTACGATTTTGAACTCAAATCAACCAAGTTTTAATCAAATAGAACTCGAAAGAGCTGTTTCATCCATGGTTGGAACCTATGACCAAATTCCTCCAATGTATTCAGCAATTAAAATGGGTGGCAAAAAACTTTATGAACTAGCTAGAGAAGGTATCGAAATCGAAAGAGAGTCGAGAACAGTTACAATCGATCGATTTGATATCATCAGTCCATTAAAAAATAATGAGTTTTCCTTTTCTATTTACGTTTCAAAGGGCACCTATATTAGAAGTATTGCAGTTGATCTTGCAGAAAAACTAAATACCTATGCAGCACTTTCTGAGTTAAAAAGAGTCAGTGTTGGAAGCTATTTACTCAGTCATGCAAAAAATATTGAAGATATTGATAACAGTGATATAATTTCATTAGATAATTATTTCTCAGGTACACAAAGTATAGTTTTAAATGAATATATGATTAAATTAGTTCGAAATGGAGTTTATTTGGATCAAAGGCAGATTGATACCGACAAACCATTTTTAGTAAAGAATGAAAATGGCGAAAGTATAGCCTATTATGAAGTTATAGCAATCAATCAATATAAACCGATCATCATCTTCTAGGAGTAAAAATGAAAATTATTTCTTCAAAGTATAACTTAATTAAAAATGAAGTTCCACTAACGATTACGATGGGTAATTTTGATGGGCTCCATTTAGGTCATCAACAGCTTATTGAGCGTGTATTATCCTACAAGGATACCAAGCACGCTGTTTTAACATTTTATCCGCATCCATCTGAAGTTCTCCGCAAACAACCGTTTAGAACACTCACTCAAAAGAGTGATAAAATAGAACTCTTTTCAAGGTATCCTCTAGATTATACATTTATCGTTGATTTCGATATGGCATTTTCTGAGTTAACTGTTTCACAATTTATCGATTTTTTAAGATCCATACATGTCAAGAGACTCGTGATTGGTAGAGATGCAAGATTTGCATATCGTGGAGAAGGTACAATCAATGATTTAAAGAAATATTTCTTTGTAGATGTGGTTGATGATCTTGTTTATAACCACACTAGAGTTTCTACAACCTATATCAAAGACTTTCTATCCTTAGGAGATTTAGGCTCTGCAAGAAAACTTTTAAACAGACATTATGACATCAAAGGAATTGTTGTGCATGGGAATAAAATAGGTCATAAATTAGGCTTTCCGACTGCTAATATCGATTATTCAACCTATTATCTACCTAAAAGTGGTGTTTATTATGTCAAGGTTTTAGTGGATGGTAAGTGGTTTCTTGGAATGGCTAATATTGGAAACAACCCTACGCTAAACTTTAGCTTTGAGAAAAGATTAGAAATTAATATCCTTGATTTCAATAGAGATATCTACGGGAAAAGGATTGATATCGTCTTTATGCACTACCTTAGACAAGAACTTAAATTCAAGTCTAGAAAAGAATTAATTGAGCAACTGAAAAAAGACGAAATGGCAATACGAAAACTTACAATTTAAAAAATATATGATATAATTAATTTACGAGGTGATTATATGAAACTAATCATTGCTATCGTTTCTAACGATGATGCAAACAAAGTTCAAAAGGCATTGGTAAAAGATAGATTCTTTTCAACACGTTTAGCAACGACTGGCGGATTCCTAAGAGCAGGGAACGTCACATTTCTAATTGGTGTTAATGATGAGAAGGTTCCACAAGCATTAGAAATTATTGAAGCACACAGCAAGAAGCGTACAAAACTCGTTCCAAATACAATTGTTAATGAGTTTGGATCATTTTCAGCATTACCTATCGAAGTTGAAGTCGGTGGAGCAACTGTATTTGTTGTGAATGTCGACCAATTCGTTAAAATTTAATTGATTATCGTTGCATTTTTTAAATAAAATGCTACAATATAAAAGGCGGTAACAAGGATACGGGAACGCCAACCCTGTCTTTAGTTATTCGAGAAAGGATGAAAAAACAATGGCACTTTCGAAAGAAAAGAAGAATGAAATCATCAAGGCTTATGCACAAAAAGAAGGGGACACTGGTTCACCAGAAGTTCAAGTCGCAGTTCTTACCCAAGAAATTAACGATTTAAACGGTCACCTACAAACGCATATTCACGATTTCCATTCACGTCGCGGCTTATTCGTTAAGATCGGACACAGACGTAGATTGCTCGGTTATCTTCGCACAAAAGATGTAAAGAGATACCAAGAATTGATTCAAAAATTAGGATTACGTCGTTAAAAGGGTAGCGCAAGCTTCCTTTTTTTTATCCTTTTTTTTTATTGATATACAAAGCATTCAAATTATGGTATTATATATAAGGCTATAGATAAGATAATAGACATATAAAATGAAGGAGATTTTATATCATGCAAAAAAAGACATACGAAACACTGTTGGGCGGTAGAGCCCTACGTGTTGAAATTGGTGAGGTAGCAAAGCAAGCTCATGGAGCTGCAATGATTACCTACGGAGAATCTACAGTATTAAGCGTTGTAACGGCGAGAAATGAAGCTTCAACTCAAGACTTTTTTCCATTAATGGTAATTTATCAAGAGAAGCTTTACGCAGCAGGTAAGATTCCAGGAGGATTCTTAAGAAGAGAAGGTAGACCATCAGAACATGAAACTCTAACTTCAAGATTAATTGATAGACCACTTCGTCCTTTATTTCCAGATGGATTTAAAAATGAAG
>JAUSOA010000108.1 GCA_030656435.1 Acholeplasmataceae bacterium
AGAAAAATCAAGCCAACAACCTGAGAAAACCGGATTAACTATTGAGCAAATGAAAAGCAAAATAGCAGTAAATGTTGAGCCCAAAGATATTTTGATTACCCCCAATAAAGCCGTACATAGTGGTAAAAACAGCAACGGAAAGGGCAAAGTTGTGATAGTTAGTCCACAAACTCAATTAGACAATGGATGTATCGCAGAGTATTTTGTTTATAGTAAACTGATAGAAAGATACGGAAAAGTCAAATGGATATCAGGTAATGCACAAAAGGTATTAAACCTGACTGATGTTGACGACTCAAAAGGTTTTGATATGATTTATATTGATGAAGATAATAATGAAAGATTTGTCGAAGTAAAATCTTCTCAAGATAAAAGTGTGAAAATAAAAATTAGCAAAAATGAAGTAGAGACAGGTTTAGAGAACTCGAACAAATATGATATTCACTTTGTGAATTTAAACGAAAATCAAGAACCAGTAAAATACTCTAGAATAAAGAATTTCTTTGAATTCCAAGAGGGTGAAGATTTCTTTAACAATTCGAAATTTCATGTTGAAACCGATAATTATGATATTAGAGCAAAAATATCCGATATGGATGATTAATTATTGGTTGATTGAGTTCATGAAGAAGTAGGCTACAAAAAGTACTGATAGTATAATTGCTCTAGTGGTTATACCGACATCCAAACCGACATCATCATTTTAATCTGTCGGAATAAGGGGGAGTGTAAATGGCAAATAAACCGACCAATCAAAAAAATAATAAATTAATCCTCATTAAGAAGTATGCTTTTGCAGCTATCAATCTTTATGGTGTGATTAAACTAGAAGACTTCATTTCAGTCTTTAATCATTATGAAAATGAATCTTTGTCCAAAGAAGAAGCAATCCCCTTACTTGAACTTTTATCAAGCATTGATGAGATTGACATTTCCTTCAAACAAGGAATACTTGCTAATGGTTATTTCTATTTAAATGACAGTAAATCTATTAGTGTCGCTAAAGACTTGCTTCTAGCACAGTCAAACAAACCACGTTATTTACCTTCTAAGGAAGAGTTTCTTAAGTATGAAGATGATGAATACGTTGAACCCATGAAACCTCTCTTAGACCTAGAGAAGTTCATCATAGCAAACAAATTGGTTGTTATCAGAAGACCAGAAGATATTCGCTATGATGTCTTAGAAATACATGATCAAATCATCATGGGTGGTAAACCTTCTGATTATATGGGTTATATAAACAAAAGAGGTTATCAGTTTAAAGATGAAGTTCAATTAAACCTCTTTGTTGGACTAACTATGATTCTTCATAACAACACCAGGATGTATGAAAACAATGGTCATACACCCATAGAGATTAGAGAACTTTATGAAGAGAGTCATAAGCCTACTAATTAATCTTTGATACCCCCCCGGTCAGTTTCAATTAGCAAAATCACAACGACCGCAAGCCCCACATCCAAAATACGTGGCACCAGTTTTTGAGAATCGTGATTTTGGAAACGAGATTTTAATCAAATATCATAATTAAGCCGAAAAGTGGAGGTTATGATACTAAACACTTTCACCCCCTACACGCGCGTGAGTAACTTTTCAGAGTTTTATATAATCTATGCAAATTCACACAAAAACGAAAAAGTGTAAAAATGTATCGAAATGAGAGGTGTTAAATTGAAAATCTTAATATGTGGTGCTGGATACGTCGGTTTGGCTAATGCTCTCATGCTTAGTTCCAAAAATCAAGTAACTATCTATGAAATTGACGACAGTAAAATTTCTCGTATAAATTCAAAAGACTACTCATTCCTTGATGAGAAAAAATTAGAGGATTTACCAATCGTGCCATCTAACATAAACGCCATTGATGAATACGTGTCTAGTGATTATGATTTTGTAATTATTGCACTTCCAACAAACTCCGATAAAAATGGCAAACTTGATGTTTCTAATATTATTGAGTTAATATCTGACAACAAGAAAAAACATCCTGAATCTATCTACATTATCAGATCTACTTTACCTATTAACGGGTCAAAAAAAATATATGACTCAACAGGTGAATTTATATATATGCCTGAGTTTCTAAGAGAAGGAACTGCAGTGTTTGATTCATTTTATCCATCTAGAATTGTTATCGGTGGACCCAAAGAACTTGCAGTAAAAGCATCTACACTCTTTAATAATTGCATCCTAAACAAACCTGAGACTATCATAACTAATCATAAAGAAGCAGAATGTATAAAACTTTTCTCCAACACGTTTTTGGCTATGAGAGTAGCGTTTTTTAATGAGTTAGACACGTTTTTTATGAATGAGAATCTTGATAGTGATACAATCATTCATGGAATAGGTCTTGATGATAGAATTGGGTTATTCTACAATAATCCGTCGTTTGGGTTTGGGGGATATTGTCTGCCAAAAGATACTGAAGAAGTCATTAATTCTCTTGATTCAAAACTTATCTCTCAGATAAACAAATCGAATCTTTACAGAATAGAAAATATCGTAAAACACTTACTCAATCTTGGACACAAAAAAATAGGTGTTTATAAACTATCAGCCAAATCAGGAGCCAATGGGATTAGAAATTCATCAACAGTCCTTTTAATCGGGGAGTTAAAAAAACATGGAATAGAAGTCATTGTATATGACTCTAGTACCAATAGAATGATCGGCTATCAATATGCTGAATCTGTAATTCAACTTTTTGAAATGACAGATTTAGTAATTGCTAATAGAATTGATGATGAAATAAAAGAGTATAAAGATAAGGTTTTTACAAGAGACCTATTTGCTCGAGATTAAGGGGTTAAACAATGAGAATACTAATTAGTGGTGGAGATGGGTTTATCGGCAAAAACCTAGTTAGATCACTTCACAACAAAAATCATGAAG
>JAUSOA010000114.1 GCA_030656435.1 Acholeplasmataceae bacterium
CAAAAACCGATACCTAAACTACCTATAACAGAGCACGAAGTAGCATTGGGTAATCCTTTTTGGGAGTATAGTCAGAATAAAGAGAAGTGCGAACTCTATTTACAAACTTTAAAGGATAAATCATTTCCTGTAACCATCATAAGACCATCACACACCTATAATCTTCAATCAGTCGTATCACAACTCAATAGCTGGTCAAATCCTTATACACTTATTAATCGCTTGAAGAAGCATAAACCTGTAATCATGCCGGATCAAGGAAAAGCACGTTGGACACTCACCTATAATAAAGATTTTGCTCACGCATTTTTAGATGTATTAGGAAACCCAAAAGCCTATAACGATTTTTATCATTTGACTTCTGATAAAAATTATACATGGATAGAAATTTTTGAAATGCTAAAAAAAGCTACAGGTAGTCAATCAGAATTGATTTATATTCCGATTGAAAAAGTTGCTAATCAGTTTCCTTATTATTATGGTTCGTTGCTTGGAGATATGAGAGAAAGTGCAATTTTTGATAACAGTAAAATCAAAAAAGTAGCACCACATTATGTATCAAAAACGAGTTATGAAGATGTTGTTCAAGATATTATTTCTTGGTATGAAAATCATCTGGATCAACAAATTATTGATAAAGATTTTGATAGACTATATGATGCATTGGTCTCATCTTATCAGCAAAAATAAGTAAGTATATATTAATTTGATTTAAATGACGGCAAGGATATTTTTGAAGCTGTCAAGATAAATGGATATTCAGTTAAGTTAATTTTTAGAGTGTGCTGTATCGAATTCAACACTTAAAATATATGAAGAGGAACTCAATCATCTTTTCTGCACTAATTGCCTTAATAAACAAGTGATCCTTAAAAATTGCACTTGTAAAGAAATAAAATATCTTAGTCTCGTAGAGGTGGAAAAATGAATAATAGCATTCCCAAGGTCATAAAATTCATAGAACGTAGTTTTGATGAAAGTAGTTATCCTTGCTCAGAATTGGATAGCAAAAAATATAGATTAGAACATACATTTAGAGTGGCAAACATTGGAAAACAGATTGCGATCAACGAAAATTTCGATGTGGATGCTTTAGTTACTGCGTGCTTGCTACATGATATTAGTTATACTGAATCGTTCAACTCTCAAGAAGATTGGAAAAACCATGGACGGAGAGCTGCACAAATTTCTAGACCATTCTTGGAAACACTTGATTTTGATCAAGAAACGAAGAATAATATTTTACTTGGAATTGCGATTCATGTTGATGGCAAATCTGATTTTGAAGGCGATATTAATGCATTTTCATTAAGTGTTGGAGATGCTGATAATATTGATAGGTTTGATGTGTATCGTTTTTATGAAATGCTTAAATTT
>JAUSOA010000117.1 GCA_030656435.1 Acholeplasmataceae bacterium
AAACCCGCTCTTGCAGCAAGTGCTGCTACAGCTGCACCATAGTTTCCTGAGGTTGCCGCAATCACACCTTTAAATCCTAGTTTTTTTGCTTGATCAATTGATATTGCAGCGCGTCTAGCCTTGAAGGACCCACTTAAATTGCTTGCTTCATCCTTAACAAAGATGCGTGCACCATATCCAGGCTTTGCAAATTTTCTCGCATATGCACTTAATCTTTTCAGTTCTATTAAAGGAGTGTCTCCTATGTTATTTTCTTTTTGTATTTTTGAAACATCACTCAAGGTTAAGCCGGAATCGTTCATCATTTTTTCGTAGTCAAATCCAATTCCATTATCCTCATATTTTTCATAGTCAAGCTTGAGGGCTTGCTTCATGATTATTTGTTTTCTACTGATTACATCTAAGTAAGAGTTGCTCATATGAGATCCTCCGTTTCCGAAAGAATGATTTCTTTAATGTCCTCAATCGTTTGAACAAAATGACCAAAATCATGAGTAAAAGAAGGCTCTACAGCAATTAAAATACCTGTTTCAATACGTTTTGTTGTTGTGATAATTTGAACAGTATCCCCAATTTGAGCAGAATTTAATAATTTTCCTTTGATTCTCATTTCTAAAGGAACCTGCTTTGTGTCAGCAGGAAGATTGGTTGCCCGTTCACTTCTTGATAAAACCGATTTATAAATTTGTACAAATGTCATTTTCTCAACCATTGTTTTCTCCTTTAACCATAGAAAAAAGAATCATTTTCTGAAAGCGCTTACTTAACTATATCATAACATTTTTACTCTATTTTGTATATAGTACACATGCTAGAATAACCAAAAAATAGGAAATCTAAAAGAAGATTTCCTATGAATGTTATTTGTCAATTAAATCCCTCATATCCCCTAATATTGCACGAGGAACCGGTAGGTCTATCATTGTTTTTAAACCACTTTTCGCATTGATTGCATGTGGAATCATATTGACACACATTGCAATTGTTCCAATACCACCATTTATTTCTGGAGTAATTGCCATATTAATATTTGGAGTACCTCTCAAATTGATGTAATCTCCTGTTTGAACGCCTTCACTTTCAGGCTCAATTTGTTGAGGATGAATCATGTCAATAAAGACATCTCCATGTAAAATGCCTTGACCTGTCATGTTGATGCCCGCTAGTGTTCCTGCCTTCGCTTCACCGTAGGTGCTCTTACGATCAATATTGGTAATGATAGGCTCCATTTGCTGCTTGAATCCTGTAAGTTTTACTCCAAGTGCATCAGAAATCATATGTATGCTTTCATTAAAGCCTACATGGCCCGCAAGTGTTAGATCCATAATGCGCTTATGATATTCATTCAAACTAATACCAACACCTTGTTCATGCATGACAGTTGGACCGAAAGGAGAAAGTGAATTCACTCTCTTTGCTTCGATATGTTCGACATCAACCATGGTACCTGTGAGTGCAACTACAAGTAAATCCATAATAAAGCCCGGATTGATTCCAGTACCTAAAACAGTCACATTAAAAGCCTTCGCTAGGTTATCTATTTGTTTAGCTAATTGGGGCTCTGATGCTTGTGGATATGCCATTTCTTCAGCTGTACTAATGCAATTCATCTTATAGGATACAATTTTCTTAATTTTATCAAATGCACCTTTTACATAGGAGTCTGTACATAGTAAAACTACATCTGCAATCGTAGTCGAAAGCAGGTGATCGATATCAGAATTGATTTTAATTGATGGGTGATCTGATTTCATATTCAAAATTTCTAAGAAATCCTTGCCTACATAATCCTTATTTAAATCACATATACCTGTAATTTCAACACCTTTTTTTAGGAGCAGCATTTGTGCCATTCCGCGACCCATCGCTCCAAATCCCCAAATAATTACTTTTATCTTATCCATAAATCCTCCTTACTATTGTACTTCATCAAAATATCTTGCAACGGTAAACAAATAATCAGATAGTCTATTAACGTATGCAAGTGTATGTATGTTGAGCTCTTGATTTGCTTCTAGTAATATAAGTTCTCTTTCCGCTCTTCTCACTGTAACTCTAGCGATATTTAGCCAAGATGCTGCTTTAGTTTGGTCTAGCTTAATAAATTTAGTGAGAGGTTTTAAGAATGTGTCATAATGGTCAAGTCTTGACTCTAGCCATTCTACATTTCCAGGAAGTGTGATAAATTTAGACGGATCATTTAAGGCAATCTCGTGACATATTGCAAAGAGATGTCCGTGAATTTGATCAATATCATCGATAACCTCAGCAACTCGCATATAGTGCTTTGACATGAGAAGAAATGCCATTGCTTCATCAAATGCACCATTTACAGAAATGTGTAAATCTGCTTTACTCACTCTTTTATTCATTAGATCTGTTTGTCCTAGGTCACCACGTTTTGTGTAAATCTTCATATAATTCTCCCTTTGATGATTGAATTTTTGTATCTTCTTAAATCTATTATACCATATTCTCTATCGTCATTTGGCTCACTTCTTAGACTTTACACCTTTGTCTTTGAGTGATTGAACAGCAAAGCTTGCAACATCAAATGCGTATTTTTTAGGACCAAAACCAGCATCATATCCAAGTTCTTTGGCAAGACTATGGTTAATTCTAGGTCCTCCGATAATGACTATGAAATCTTTTCGTTTATTTTCAGCTTCCAATAACTCGATAAATTTAGTAAGATTTTCAATATGAACATCCTTTTGAGTGACAGTTTGACTGATTAAGATAACATCAGCATGATGAAATATTGCCTTTTCAAGAAGAATTTCATTATCTATTTGCCCACCTAAATTGATTGCGTGAATGCCCTTATATCTTTCTAAACCGTAGTTTCCATTGTAGCCTTTCATATTCATGATGGCATCAATTCCTACAGTATGTGCATCAGTCCCAGTAGATGCACCAATAAAGACTAGGGGTTCGGAAAAGTTTTGATCAATATAATCTTCTATTTCTTCCTTACTCATCGATTTTGATTCAACCTCATCAACGTGAAGGTTAGCAATATCAACTTGATGTTCTGCAGTACCATAAACGATATAAAAGCTAAAATGCTCTGATAAAGCTGCTGCATGAACGACTGAAGGATTAGGAATTCCCATTTGAAGTGCTATTTTTTTAGCTGCTTCTTCACCAATTGCATTGCATGGAATAGGCAAAGAAAAGCTGAGTTGAATTTTTCCATCATTTAAAGTGTCACCATAAGGTCTAATCCAATTTGATTTATTTCCCATGATGCTCACCCTTTAATCTTTCTATCAATATATCTAGAATAGGATTTTGGTAATCTGCATGTTTTTCGTATACTCCAGATAATCCTTTTCCACCATTTTCATGTCTTGATATTTCAGCGAATACTCCCTTTTCAAGCGATTTAAACATACCATCCTTCTTTATTTGCTCTAAAAGTTCGTGAGCAGAATTTAATACATACTGTGCACGTTTAACGATTTTCCCTTCAGGATTGAAGGTGATTTCATCACCAAAATCCTTAAAGGCTTTTTCAATGTATGCTGCGTTATCTAAGGCAATTGCTCTATCACTCATAAAAGGCGTGTGGATTGCTTCAGTCATCATACCTAGCAGATGAATCGATTGTTTAGAGGTAACTGCAGTGATATTGAATAGTGCATTTTGGATGGTTCCCTTAAATATATCTCCTGTCATATGCTTAGTTGGTGGCATATATTTTAAAGGTGAATTTGGAAAAATCTCTCTTGACATTTCTGCTTGAGCTAACTCATACAAAAAACTGTTCTCCATTTCTGGGCTAATCTCATAGGCATGACCTAAACCCATAAGGGATTCATGCATATAAGCATTTTTTGCAAATTGCTCATTGATGAATTGAGATGCTAAAACAGTATGTGCATGCTCAAAGGCATCGGAGGTCGTTAAATAGTTATCTTCACCTGTATTGATGATGATATCCGCATAGGATGATAAAACCCTTGAGAAATATTGATCAACAAATGTGCGTTTCATATTGATGTCTCTAAAAATGATTCCATATAAAGAGTCGTTAAGCATCATGTCTAATCGTTCAATCGCTCCCATAGCTACAATTTCAGGCATACATAAGCCAGATGCATAATTCACTAATTTAATATATCTGCCTTCCTCTAAAGAGACCTCATCTAAAGCCTTTCTCATGAGCCTAAAGTTTTCTTGTGTCGCATAGGTTCCACCGAATCCTTCAGTGGTTGCACCAAATGGAACATAGTCTAATAAGGATTGTCCAGTTGAACGAATCACTGCAATAATATCAGCACCTTTTTTAGCAGCAGAAATTGCTTGCTTGATATCCTCATAAATATTTCCTGTAGCAACAATGACGTATTTACTAGGAGTCATCTTTTTAGGTGATTGTTCGATAAAGTTTTTTCTTTCTATTTTCATTTGATCTATTCTAGTCAAGGACTTATAGATAAACGGTAGTATATCGCTTAAATAAGGGCTTTTCTCTAAAGATGAGTACTTAGATAAGTCAATTGATTTACTAGAAACTGCAATTGCAATTTCCTGTGGCGAAAGACCAAATTCTTTAACTGCATAGGAAAGATAATGACAAACTCCTTTGGAGATATCACATTCATTTGCAATGTAATCGGATAGAATATTGACAAGTGGTATCGCATACTCATTTGCTCCATCTATTCCAAGCAATCTTAAAATAGAGCGCTCGACAGAAATAGTCGTATGCCAATCTATCATTTTTTGCATATCTGCTGCAATCTTTTTTGCAGTTTTTCTACAGGATTCAATTGTTTCTTTGTTTAAATTTAATTTTGACATTGTTTACTCCATATTCATGACATTAAAAACTGGAACATTAAGAACCTTCTCAATGCTTTCTAAAAATAACTTTGCATCATAGTGATGCCCAATTGGACTCCAAGGGTTGATTGTAACCAATAGGAGTGGAGTTTTAGTGATAACCTCCATGTTGATTCCAAGCTTTTCAATATAGTCAAAATAATGATCCTTAAATAATAGTTTGGTTGGATCATCACAAATTAAAGTGAAGTCTCTTAACTCATATTGAATAAAGAAATCGATCATCTTCTCGGTGACAGCACCCTTGATATAGATATAGGAAATGCTATCTAATATTTGACTAGTTACTACCTTGAATGTATTAATATCCTTTTCCATAAGGGAAAAATGCTGAGTTTTTGTATGTACGATTAAGGATTCAAGAGGAACGACTTCTATATCTTTTGATTTGCTTAAATTAAACGATTCCACAACATGCTTGGTCTGTCTAATGGTTTTTTCCATATCAGATGAATAAGCTGCACCTGTTGCTAAAACAATAGCATCTAGTGAATCTATACTTGCAAATGTCATTCTATTGAATGCACCATCTACGATTATTTTATCTACATAGGGTTTCAAAAGTAAAAGCAACTCATGCAAATCATGATTGGTGGTAGGACCTGCTATCACCATGGTGCCCTGACTTAAAATACGAATGATGTATACATATCCTAAGGCGGTTTGCATCTTTGTCTTTTCAATGACCTCATACTTCACATTTGAAGATTCAAGGCATGAAAAAGCAGTCGCAACAATCATCTTCGGCTTGACAACTATCTTTGGTTTAGGTAGAAAATTGACCTGATCTAAGTCTTCTCCATCTAAGCCGATGCTGGTTAACCCCAGTGTAATATCACTATAGATTTCGATGACTTTATTCAAAGTTGTTGTTTTACCTGTATTTTTAGATAAGCCAATAATCCCTAGTGTATTGCAATGATCAATAATTTTTCTCACGCGTAATCCGCTCTTTTCTCTTTAAATACTCAGGTTCTAATGAAATTCTAGTTCCACCAAGCAAACCACTAATTCCATCGAGTTTATTATTCTTACAATCCTCGCAGTCGCATGATGATACATAATGATCTGGTTCACTATAGGTTGTAAATACGCCTTCAAAGTTGCGAAGAACGACCTTACCTGGAGCTTGAGAGATTAAGTAATTGGGCATGACTGGAATTTTACCGCCTCCATTTGGTCCATCGACAACAAATGTAGGTACTGCAAATCCACTAATATGTCCTCTAAGTCCTTCAATAATTTCGATTCCTTTAGAAACGGTTGTTCTAAAGTGCTCAATACCGTAGGATAAATCACATTGATAGATATAATAAGGACGAACGCGAATTGCAATTAATCCCTTTACTAATTTTCTCATGATATGTACGCAGTCGTTGACTCCTCTAAGCAATACACTTTGATTACCTACAGGAATACCAGCATCTGCTAATAAATCAATAGCATGCTTGCTTTCTGGAGTGATTTCATCAGCATGATTAAAATGGGTGTTTACCCAAATTGGATGATATTTTTTCAGCATATTGACTAGTTTTTTAGTAATTCTTTGTGGCATTACCACTGGTGTACGTGTGCCAAATCGAATGACTTGAACATGATCAATTTCTCTAAGTTTCTTTAAAATATACTCAATTCTTTCATCGCTTGCCATAAAGGCATCTCCACCTGATAAAAGAACATCGTTGACTTCTTTATGGTTTCTAATGTATTCAATTGCCTGATCGATTTGTTCGATTTTTAACTCTGCATCCTTTTGCCCTGCAAATCTTCTTCTTGTACAATGTCTACAATAGGTAGAACACATATCAGTAATTAGAAAAAGAACACGGTCTGGATATCTGTGTGTCAATCCAGGGACTGGTGAATCATGGTCCTCATGTAGTGGATCATATAAATCATTTTTCCCAGTAATCAATTCACTTCCAAAGGGAATCGCTTGCTGACGAATTGGACATTTCGGATTATCTGGATCAATTAATGAAAGATAATAAGGTGTAATCGCCATTCTTAAATGTCCAAGAACCTTTAAAATGGTTTCTTCTTCATCTTTGGTTAAATTGATATATTTTTTGAGTTGTTCAGCATTCTTGATTCGATTTGAAGTCTGCCACTTCCAATCGTTCCAGTCTTCTTCAGATACATCCTTGAAATAACGATTCTTTCTTGCTATATACTTCTCATTCAACTCTAATCTCACGTTTATTCCTCCCTATGCGTAACGCTTCATAAATAAATCGTACAGTTTTTGGCTTTCTCTTAAAATGCTTAATGTTATTTCTGCGTGCCCTTTTGTATATCCGTTTCCAATCATCATATCTAGGTCCTTGCCTACACCTTCAGCACCGAGGGCTGCTTTAGTAAATGAGGTAGCCATACTAAAGAAATAAACGATTCCATGATCCTTAGTTGATAGAATTGCAGTCATTTCGGTATTTTGAACATTGACAACGTTAATGGTCACATCTGCCAACTGACCACTAGTAACAAGAGATACCTTCTCATAGACATCAAGGCTATTTAGTGCATTTTCTAAAATGATTTCATCACATAATCCAAGTGATTCTAACAACTCTTTTTGAGAAGTTTCATTCACTAGGCCAATCACTTTACCAGATGCTCCAACATTTTTCTTTGCCTGATAGGCACACAGCACTCCACTTTTTCCAGCTGCACCAATAATAAGAACAGTTTGTCCTTCCTTAGCTAGTTTTTTAACCTGCGCTGGTGCACCTGCAACATCAAGTGCTGCTAGAACAAGTTTTTCACTCAAATCATCTGGAATAACAGCGTAAATACCAGAATCAAACAAAATTGCTTTTCCTTTAATCTTGACCTGCTCATTGGTAATATTGATGGATAAGATCTCTTCAATATGTAGTGGTGTTAAGGATAATGAGACAAGAGTCGCTATTTTCATTCCCACTTTTAAGGATTGATCATGAAACTCTTTACCTATAGATTCAATAGAACCGATTAGCATTCCCCCACTTTTAGTGACTGGATTTTGCATTTTACCCTTCGATTTCACGATATCTAGAATCATGCTTTTCATCACTTCAATATCTGAATTGCATGCTTCCTTGATTTGGTGAAATGAGGCTGAGTCAATATTTAGGATATCAACTTCGATTAAAAGTTCATTATCGAGGCAAACTGGATTTGAATCAATAATGTTTGCTGCTTGTGGTAGGACACCGATAGGTTCAATTACGCGGTGAATTCCATATCTAGATAGTTTCATAATCTCTTCCTTTCATACCCAAAATAGCTCTAGCTTCATCTGGTGAAGCTATTTCTCTATTGTGTTTTTTCGCTATTAAAACGACCTTTTCTACAAGTTCTTTATTTCCTTTAGCGAGAACTCCTTTTTCAAGATATATATTATCTTCTAATCCAACTCGAACATGACCACCATTTTGAATCGATAGTTCTGCTAATGAAAACTCATACTTTCCAATGCCTGCAACACTGTAGGTTGCACCAAGTGGAATACTTTCCTTCATGAAGTAGAAATCTCTTTCTTCACCGGTCATTCCTCCATTAACTCCTAAGACAAAACTAAAATGTAATGGGGCGTGAATAAAGCCTTTCTTATAAAGTCTTAAAACAGAATCAATATGTCCTTTTTCGAAGCACTCTAGTTCTGGAAATATATGATTATCAAACATACGCTTTGCGAAATACTTAATGTCATTTTCAGTGTTGACAAATATTTGATCTCCACCGAAATTCAAGGTTCCACAATCTAGGGTTGCCATCTCGATATTAAGTTCTGTTGGTTTCAGTCTAGTTGATCTAGACATACCAACTGCACCACCTGTAGATGGTTGAATAATTACATCAGGACATTTTTTTAATATTTTTTTGATAACGGATTTGTATCTCGTTTTACTTTGCGTTGGTGTTCCATCATCACGCCTTACATGAAGATGAATAATGGAT
>JAUSOA010000143.1 GCA_030656435.1 Acholeplasmataceae bacterium
GATCCAATCACACTGACGCCTAACACTCCAAATATATTGGTTTTCTTGAAAAATCCCATTGCGAATGTTGCGAGTAAAGCTCCACTGAAACTCATATAAAACACTGGTCCTAAAAGTCTTCCTGTTAAAAGTGAAACTAAAAGGACTCTAAGTATAGTTATTGTCGCACTATCTTTAAAGGAATACACATATAAAACAATCAGTGTAACTATATTTGCAAACCCTAGTTTTGCTCCTGGAACAGGGATAACTGGAACAAGTGATTCAATTATATTTAATACAATTGCTATCGCAAGGAAATTGGCTAGCAAAGTCATTTTACGTGTTTTTCTCATGAATTTTTTATACTGTGAAATCCACTTCGCTGGAATCGAATTCTACACGAATTCTATTAGGCAAACAAATCAATGGTTTTCCAGTTGATACTCCTTCTCTACTGCATATATTATTAGGTGATTGTTCTTGAATAATTTCTACTGAAGGTTTGCTATTTGCGGTGCCAAACTCATAATAGATAACAACAATCTGGCGAATTCCGTTCAACTCATAATCGCCCAATAAAGTGATTGTCTGAGCTTCTTCATCGATGATTGGATAATTTTGATTGTAGCCTACTGGTACATTCTGTGTGTAATTTCTAATGACACGATAATTAACAAAATCGATAGTTACTATTGGTTCTGGTGATGTTCCATAATAAACATGCGCTTGTGCAGCATCCTCTGTAAACATAAAAAGCTTAAATGCGATATAAATCGCACCCACTAAAAGTACCAATATGGAAATTAAAACATAATCTCTTTTGTTATTAAATCGTTTGTACTCCATGGATTAATACCCCTTAAATACAGTCTCGAGTAAGTGTGTAGTAATTGTCCCATCATAATTATATAGAATAACTTCAATCCCTAACTCTTCTTGATGTGCATCAAGCCATGAGGATATTGCTGTTGGAGACATTGAAAAAAATGCTGTAGAAATCGCATCTAAAAGACCTGCATCGTTTCCAATCATTGTTAAGGAATGATAATAATGCATTGAGTATTTTGTTTGCGGTGATACGATATGATGGTATCTTAAATTATTATATGTAGCATATTGAACATTATTTCCGCTAGTTGCAATAGATTGGTCGCGAAGCTCAATCAATCCAAAATATGAATTATTTACTAATGGGTCGATTAACTCTACATTCCACTGCTTATTTTTTCTTTCAGGATTATTGTTTTTTCCAACAGAAATGGTAGAACTTCCTGCATTGATTGCGAAATACACAACATCATTTTCAATCAAATAATTCTTAACAATTTCAGTTGCATACCCTTTTGCGATTGCACCTAAATCTAGCTGAACATCTGAGTGGTTGATTCGGACATAATATTTACCGCTTACCTCAGTGAGTGTGTATGGATTCTCATGAACTTCAATCGCAGCAATTGATTCCTGAACAGATTCAAAAAGGGACTGTGGTATCTGGTATTCATCTCCCCTTACTACGGGATCGAGAATAACGTCTTTCCATAATTTAACAATTTTTCCAATTGATATGTCAAAAAAACCGTCAGTTAGCTCCTTGTAATAAATAGACTCTTCGAGTATTTGATAAAGTTCATAATCAATTTCAACATCCTGATTAATTTTCATGTTAATTGTGTATATATTTTCTAAATAGGGTGAGTTTTCTCCAAGTGGTGAATAATTATCACTCAAAGAGTGATACATAGCATATATTTCACCCATACGTGCTTTATATTCATTTGCTTGTTCTTGACTATTCGCCATATAAGTGATTCGAATCTCTGAATCCATTTGAAAATAGACAGCAGAATACATGCTGCCTTCTTTCTTACATGACGAAAGCAACATAATTAGCATGATTAATATTGGTAAATACAAAAACTTCTTCATGTGATGACACCTCATTATTTTTACCATTTTATTATAGCATCTTAAGTAAAGAAAAGGACATTTGATGTCCTAAATCTTTAAATCAACTTTTGATCCGTCTGGATTTGGATGATCCTTTAAGTATTCCAAAATTGGGTTGAAATGTTTATCAAGCTTGCCTGGTTTGCAACGAGATACATTTTTAACTTCGCCATTAACGATACCTGTAGCAAATGCACGACAACCTGGGGTTCCACATGCACCACAATTATAATTTGGAAGTAATTTTTCAATATCATCAATTCTTGGGTCTTCTTCAACTGTTAAATATTGATTCGCTAAGGATAAAACAATACCTAGAACAACACCTATCAGACCAAGTACAATGAAGGGATATAGTAATTCAATCATAGTTTGACCTCCTTCATAAATTCAAGTGTGTCTGAAAAACCACAACTTTTACCACTTCTTGAAGCGCAAGATTCACATGATTGTGCCTCTAAATATGCTTCTTTACAACTTTCGGGAACAGCGACTCTATTATTCAAATACATTGTTCCTATGTAGAGGCCGATAAAACCCGATAATACAGCAATCATAATTAGTATATCCATTAAATGATACCTGCCAATCCCATGAAAGCCATCGCCATTAAGCTAGCGGTCACGAATGCAATTGGAAGACCTTTAAGTGCCTTAGGGACATTAGCAGAATCTAAGCGCATACGAATTGCAGTAAATGTAATGATAATTAATGCATATCCCAATCCCGAACCCAATGCAAACATCATAGCTTCAGCGTATGATTGTGGAGTTGCAACATTTGTCAACGCAACACCAAGAACCGCACAGTTTGTTGCAATCAAAGGTAGATAAACACCAAGTGATTTATATAAACTTTGGCTAAAACGCTTGATAACAAGCTCTGTAAGCTGAACAAGTGATGCAATAACTAAAATGAAAGCAATAGTGTCAATATATCTAATATTCAGTGGAATTAAGACGTAATGATAAAGAGGAAAGGTAATTAATGCGGCAAGGAAAATGACAACGATGACCGCCGTCCCCATACCAACAACAGATTTCATCTTTGTTGAAACACCAAAGAATGAACATAAACCTAAGAATTGCATTAAGACGATGTTATTAACCAACATCGCAGAGATTAAAATCGCGAGTAAGTTCATTATTTCTTAACCCCCTTCTTTTGGTTTGATGCAACAATAATTGCAAGTATAAGCCCAATAATCAAGAATGCTCCTGGAGGTTGTACTAACACACCAAATGCATATGGACTAAGTCCAAGACCAGCAAATACCGTATATTCAAATCCTAGCGGAAGTGTTTTCCCTAAAATAATTGTTCCTGTTCCCAAGAATTCTCTAAAGAATCCAATCATAGAAAGTGCGATAGCAAATCCTAGAGCAACACCAACGCCATCAATCGCAGCAGCTGGAACTTTATTTTTAGAAGCAAATGCTTCTGCTCTACCAAACACAACACAGTTTACAGTTATTAAGGCAATGAACACGCCTAGTTCTTGTGCTAGTGCTGGTGCAAATGCATCGACCAACATTTTTAAAATGGTAACTTCGGTTGCGATAATAATTACATAAACTGGAATGCGAACAGTGTTAGGAACTAATTTTCGAATTGAAGAAACGGAAGTGTTTGTCAATGTTAGAACAATCATAACAAGGATTCCCATCCCAAGCGCGCCTTCAAACGAACGTGTTACAGCAAGTGCTGGACAAAGTCCAAGTGCCATAACGAAAATTCCATTTTCTTTCCAAATACCCTTAGTGAAGATATCCCATAGTGATGGTTCTTTTTCTTCAGTGACTATTTTTTTAGCTACTGGAGCTTTTTTAGTTTCTGTCATCCTAAGTTCACCTCACTTAAACTTGCTGATCTATTAATGTGTGCATTAATTGCCATTGCAACAAGTGTTTTGACAAGACCAGTACTTTGTGATGCCGTAGCACCTGCTTCTAGGTCACCAACATTAATAACCGGTATGAGTAATAAATAATCAAATGTAAATCCTTGAAAATATTCATAAACGTAATCTTGAATACCACCAACATATGTCGATGTTTGCTCTAACTTTAAAGGTTGAACATAAACTTTATTATCTAGATCAATCCCGACTAATAGTTCAATGTACCCAAAATCATTTGAAGGGTCAAAATTATACCCGTTTTTTGCCATTACTGTATAGACAGTACCAACTTTAGTACCCTTTGCATTGTATGCAGTTTGAACTTTGTGGACAATAGTGTAATGTCCAATGGTAGGAACATTAGTTATGACTTCATCATCTTCTAATGTAACCATTTGACCAAATAATTTGTCTTCTGGATCTCTTGGCACTACATTTTGATACATAAAGATGAAGCCTAAACTGATTATCATCAAAATCACTGCATTAATCATTAAGAATAAATTTTGTTTTTTCATTCTATAACTCCTCCTAATGCTGTGAGTAACGCATCAACTAATATCTTAGAATTTGTTGCTCCTGTTGCAAGATCCCCTTGACCACCGAATGAACTAATATTCGTTCCAATGATAGAATTTGCATAATTAATAACTTTTGGATAGAAGGCGTTCGATGTTGTATGACCATATTCACTCTTTGGTAAATCAATACCTAGAATTTCTCCAGTAGTGGATAATCCAACATACATATTGATTGTTCCTGCTGTACCTTGATCACTATTATATTCGCCAGTACCTCTTAAGTGATAATATGCACCAATGACTACATCGTTTGCGTTCTTAACAATACTCTTCGCTAGAACTTCTGAAGTTGGAGTAAATGTAGTGTCAATTGCCATTGTATATCCTGCACCAAACCATAAATCATATGGGTCAGCTGGCGCAACTACCACCAATGCATGTGCAATAGCAACATCTCCAAGTAACGCTTTTAAGCTATTTAAACTTCCGGTTGCTCCTGTTACAATATCTCCTGATGGAGCAAGACTTGTAATCGAAGAACCTACATATAATGAAAGATTTGTCCTAGTTCCATCTACTTGGTAGGTCTGATTAATATCAATGAAGTCAGCTCCAAGTATCATTCCGGTTGGACTTACTGCAACAACAAGTCGCATGTAACCATACTTATTGGTTGTGTATGCTGTATAAATGTATCCAACCACATTCGTACCAGCTTTAGCTTCAACGACTGTAAGAATAGTCTTTGGGAATTCATCATCAGTCACTTCAGTAAATGTTTCTCCTGCAGGTAATACTAATCGATAGGCAGCTGCCTGAGCTTTTGCAATGTTATTTTCGATAATTGGAGCAGTAATTGCATTCACCGCACTAATCATAATTCCACAAACAATCGCAACAACCGTTAAAACAAAAGTGTAATGAATAAGAGGTTTTTCAAATAATTTTTTCATTATACAGCACCTCCAACACCAAAGAATACGACCAAACCTAAAATGATTAGCAAGACAACATAACTTGCAACGAAGGCAGGTTTAATTCTATTTGTTGCCCACTTTGAATAATCAATAAGTGGAACAAACATATTTGAGAATAGTAAAGCAAATGCGAAACCTTCTGGATACGCACCAAATAAACGAATGAGTACAACAAGTGCACCAACCATCAAACCATAAATCCAACGACCAGGTCGTGTTACAGGTGATGTTACTGGGTCAGTAATCATAAATACAACCCCGAACATTAAACCACCTGCGAAAAGTTGATATAATGTGTAATCAAGTGCTTGTCCTGGATAAAGTTTTAATCCTACTAAAAACATCAAAACAACAAATGTTACTATAGTTGAAAGCATAACTCGATAATCTGCTGAACGGCGAATGAGTAGATATGCAGCACCAATTAAAATTGCCGCAGCACTAATTTCACCCATTGATCCGGGAATATTTCCAAAAAATAAATCTGTTATCGAATAACTATTGAGTGCACTCGGAAACATTAGACCACTTCTAAGTGTGGTTAGGGCTGTTCCTCCTGCTACCATATCGATTCCAACATAAGTTCCTGCAAACATATTGGTTAGAGCGAGCGCTATAAAGATACGCCCTGCAGCTGCTATGTTGAAAATGTTAGATCCTAATCCACCAAAAAGCATTTTTGCAATAATAATACCAAATGAAGCACCTGCTATTACCGCATAAATAGGTAGTTTGCTCGGTATAATCATCGCGAATATCACCGCACTTACTGCAGAAGCAGTAATGTTATTGATTGTGTAGTTTTCGAATCTTGATTTTAATCTTTCAATAAATTTTTCACTTTTAGATGGTTTTTGCATTATTCCAAAAGCAATTGCCTCTAGACCAACCATAACCACTAAGGATACTAGAATGCGAACAACTGCATCCCATCCAAAACGGTAAATTGCAAACGCAACGACTGGGATCAATGCGATTAAGACGTCGATCATCATGCGTTTAGTACTGACATCTTTACGAACATAGGGGCTCGTTTGTTTAACTGCTTGCATATTTTCTCCTCCTATTTACTAGCAAAGCGTTTTCCGGAACGCATATACTCTGTCAAGTGAATCTTAGATGGACATACGAATGAACATAATCCACATTCAATACACTTATTGACCTCTAAAACTTTTAATGTTTCTTTATCTCTTACTTTATATGCATTCATAATTTGGACGGGTTGAATTTCAACTGGACAAGAATAAACGCATGATGCACAATGGATGCATGGCTCTTCTTTTTCAACATGCTCGTTCATCACAATCAAACTTGTTGTCGTATGTGTCATAATGACATCATCTCTTTGTATATTCATACCCATCATTGGTCCACCTAAAATCATGACCTTTGGCTTCTCTACTTCTTTGTATCCACCCGCTAGTTCAATTAAATCACTGACTAAGGTACCAATGCGAGCTCTAAAGTTCTTATTGTGAATACCATCCCCGCTTATTGTAAATAGACGTTCGAGGACTGGAAGTCTTTTCTTAACTGCATTGTATATACTTTGAAGTGTTGAAACGTTAAAGTTAAGAACTCCATATTTGGAAAGTAATTCAAATTGTGGAATCTTGATCCCCAACGCACTCTTTATCACTGAAAGTTCCCAACCCTGAGGATAGAAGTTGCCTACTTTTACAACTTGAATGTCGTATTCTGTGAATTCTTGAAGAGCAAACTTGAGTCTTTCTTCAATTTCCTTATATTTTTTCTTAATCGCGATAATTCCCTTGGGAGCACCCGAAGCCTTCATCGCGTAAATTAAACCTTTAATGATTTCTCTTGGGTTATTCATCATCAATGAGTAATCTGCGATTAGATTGGGTTCACATTCTACACCATTTGCGATTACAATATTAATCGGATTTGTAGTCTCAAGTTTAATATAAGTAGGGAAAGCACTACCGCCTAATCCCACAAGTCCAGCATCTTTAATTATTTCAATAAATCCTTCTTTTGAAAGTGCATCAATTTCTTCATCGGTTCTTTCAACAATTGAACTATGAAGTTCGTATTTTTTATCGTTTTTTACGATTAAACAGTCAACAACTTTTCCGCTTTGGTCAATATGCTTTTCATAACCTACGACCTCCCCGCTCACTGTTGAATGCATAGGTTGCTCGAAGAAGGCACCCTTTCTTGTTCCGACAATTTCTCCAACCTTAACAAACTGTCCCCCTCTAACGCAGGTTTCACCCTCAGGGCAACGTGCACTTGTTACAGGATAGTAAACGTAGTTTGCATCTAGATAATGGAGAATGGGTAACTCTTTTAACTCTTTTTTGCCGTCTGGAATATATTTCGTTTTTGCTATCATTTGTTATACTCCCTTCTTGTATAATGGATATTTTTTTGTAAGTTCTATGACTTCTTTATTAATTTCAGCTAGTTTTTCCGGATTGTTTTTATTGGCTAAAGCTAAGTCGATCCAAGTCGCAATCAACTTCATTTCACTTTCTTTAAATCCTCTGGTTGTAACCGCTGGTGTTCCTAATCTAATTCCGCTTGCGTACGCGGGTTTCTCTTTATCAAATGGTAAACCATTTTTGTTGCAAGTGATACTAACCTTATGAAGTAATTTTTCAGCATCTAGTCCAGTGATATTATGTTTTTCTTTGACATCAACTAACATGAGGTGATTATCCGTTCCACCACTTACTACTCTATAGCCTAGTTTTTTCATTTCATCTGCTAGCGCTTTTGCATTATTAATGACTTGAGTTTGATATGCAATAAATTCCGGTTGTAAAGCTTCAAGAAATGCGACTGCTTTTGCTGCAATAACATGCATTAAAGGTCCACCTTGCATTCCTGGAAATACTGCTTTATCTATCTTCTTTGCAATTTCTTCATCATTAGTCAAAACGATTCCACCACGAGGGCCTCTTAATGTTTTATGCGTCGTTGATGTGACTGCATGCGCATATGGAAGTGGTGATGGATGAAGCCCTGCCGCGATTAGTCCTGCGATATGTGCCATATCAACATGGAGGTAAGCTCCTACTTCATCAGCAATTTCTCTAAAACGTTTAAAATCAATAATTCTTGAATATGCACTAGCACCAGCTATAATTAACTTAGGTTTAACTTCCTTAGCAATTTCAAGAACCTTGTCATAATCAATAAGTTCAGTTGTTGGATCTACACCATAAAATGTTGATTTATATATCTTACCTGAAAAATTTAAATGAAACCCGTGAGTAAGATGTCCGCCTTCTGCAAGTGACATCCCCAATATAACATCTCCAGGATTTAACAAAGCCATATAAACCGCCATATTGGCTTGAGATCCAGAATGTGGTTGAACATTAACAAATTTTGCATCAAACAATTTCTTCAATCTTTCAATTGCTAAACTCTCAATTTCATCTGCAAATTCACAGCCTCCGTAATATCTTTTTTTAGGATATCCTTCCGCATATTTATTCGTTAGAATTGAGCCTTGAGCATCCAATACCGCTTGTGAAACAAAGTTTTCAGAAGCAATCAACTCGATGTGTTCTTCCTGTCTATTCTTCTCTTTAAGAATAATTCCATCGATGATTGGATCGATATTTATTAAGTTCATTCTGTCCTCCTCGATTAATCCTCGTATTATTATAACATAATAAAATGCAAATTAAAAGACAGATTTCACCAAATGGAGTTCTGTCTTTAGTTAAGTTTTTCGCTTTTTTTATGTAATAAATATCGTTTTTATAATTTCTCTTTTATAGGATAACATTGTGGTAAACATCTTGAACATCATCGATTTCATCTAGCATCGACAATAGTCTTTCAAACTTTTCTTGATCATCTTCCAAATCTAAAGTCGTTTCCATAATAGGAAGCCACATGATTTCATCAGTATCTAATTCTAAGTCTGGCATTGTATCTGAGATTGCCGTTCTTATCAAGTTGTAGTCACTATCAGCACCGTAGAGTGTAACACCAAACTCATCAGCTTCAATGTCAGAAATATCAAGATCATTGTTGACGAGTATTTCAAGAACTTCGTCTTCTGTTACATTGGGTAAAGTGAATACTGAGTAATGATGGAACTGGTGAACCACCGACCCCGAAATGCCTAATTTCCCGCCAGTCTTGGTAAAGCAATTTCTAACTTCAGCAATTGTTCTATTTACATTATCTGATAGACATTCAACAATAATCATTGAGCTCCCAGGACCAAAACCTTCATAACGAATGGATGTATATGTTTCGTCAGATCCACCCTTAGCCTTATCAATCGCTCTTTTGATGACATCTGCAGTAACCTGTTCTTTTTTAGCTTTTTCAATAATTCTTTTTAGGGTTTGATTACTATCTGGGTCTGTAGATCCAGCTTTAGCTGCCATATATATTTCTTTTCCATATTTCGCATATACCTTGCTTTTTGCAGCAGCGGTTTTTGCCATTGCTACTTTTCTAACTTCAAATGCTCTTCCCATGATTTTTTATCTTCCTTTATTTACCAAATTTTTCTTCATATGTCTTGATGCTTTGGAGAATGATTTTTTTTGCAGCATCAGGACCTTCAATGTCCAAGATGTAGGTTTTCTTTCCTTCAAGTGACTTATACACCTCAAAGAAATGCCCCATTTCTGTCAAAAGATGCGCAGGTAATTCACTAATATCTTTATATTGTGTAAGCGATGGATCTCCAAATGGTATAGCGATTATTTTTTCATCGATTTCATCCGAGTCAATCATTTTCATGACTCCAATTGGATAACATTGTACTAGGCTTAATGGTTCTATGTCTTCTTGACATAATACGAGGACGTCGAGAGGGTCATTATCGCCTGCATAGGTTCTAGGAATGAATCCATAGTTAGCAGGATAGTGAGTTGATGTGAATAAAATACGGTCTAAAATAATCATTCCTGTGTCTTTATCAAGCTCGTACTTTTTCTTGCTACCTTTAGAAATTTCGATGCATGCAATGAATTGATCCGGTTGTATTCTATTCTTATCAATATCGTGCCAAATGTTCATATAATCAGGCTCCTTTTTTTGCTCATATCTATTTTATCATTTATACCTAAAAAAAACACCCAGAAAGTGGGCGTCTTCTTATAACACATGCTAAAGGTATATTTGATGCTACCTATCCCCTATGTGTTTTTCGATGTATTTAAGTACCTGTATAAAAGGCTACGAAAAATCAAACAACCCCTACATGTTTAATAATCGTAGTCGCAATGTTTGGCATCGCGGTAGAGACGTTATCTCCAAATCAGATAACTTATACGATAATTAAATACATTCCCATTATAGCAGTTGATTCAATGATTTGTAAAGAAAAATTTCGGTTTTTTAACTCATTCAACTTTGATTGAAATAATTATAAATTATTGGACATGTTTGATATACAACTCGAATGTATTTTCAAGTAATGCGTTAATTGTCATTGGACCAACACCCTTTGGAACTGGCGTTAGATAGGATGCAACTTCCTTAATCCCTTCGAAATCAACATCACCAACAAGCTTACCATTGACTCGGTTCACACCGACATCAACGACGATTGCTCCAGGCTTCACCATATCTTTGGTTACGACCATCGGACGCCCTGCAGAAACCACCAATAAATCTGCTTGCTTGGTATGAAATGCTAAATCTTTGGTTTTTGTATGGCAAACAGTGATGGTTGCTCCGGCATCCATTAAAAGTCTGGCAACAGGAAATCCTACAATATTGCTACGACCGATAACAACTGCATTCATACCAGTAACGTTGATATTGTATGTTTCTAATAAGGACATAATACCCTTTGGTGTTGCTGGTTTAATAGTTTGCTTCTTTTGATAAAGGTTTCCTTGGTTGATAACATGAAACCCATCTGCATCTTTATCCTTTGATATCAAATCAATTAACATATTATCATTTAAATGTTTAGGAATGGGAAGCTGTAATAATATTCCATCAACCTGATTGTCTGAATTTAATTTTTGTATTAACTCAATGAGTTCATTTTCCTCTATACTCTCATCAAGAGTGTAAAGTTTATGGTCAATTCCTACAAGCTCACAAGCTTTTCCTTTGCCCTTGACATAGGAAAGACTTGCAGGGTTATTCCCCACTAAAATAATGGAAAGGCTCGGCTTACGATTATATTTCTTGATTGCCTCATCTATTTTTTCCTTGAGTGCTAGATTACGTTCAGTAGCTACTTTTAAGCCATCTAGTAAAATCACATCAATCACTCCTTATCAATCAAGTTACCGTCACTGTCAATAAACATCGATAATGCTCTTGGGGTTTTATTTAGACCTGGCATGACCATTATGCCTTTGGTTAAAGCAACCAAAAATCCTGCGCCTAGTGATGGTCTAATTTCTTGGATGTTTAATACAAATGGTTCTGGAAGTCCTACAACCTTTGGATCACCCGTTAGTGATAATGGTGTTTTTGCCATACAAACAGGTAGATTCCACCCTAAACTATGATAGGTATCTAGCTGAGCGAGGGCTTTCTTAGAAAATTCAACAGATTTAGCTCCATAGATTTTTGTAGCTATTTTTTCAATTTTTACTTTGGGTAAATCAGACTCTTCATAAATAGGTTTAAAGTTCGATCCTTTTTCAGCTAATTCAACAACGATGTTCGCTAGATCGACCATACCCTTTCCACCTTCAGCAAATCCCTTGCATAAGGCGATTGGATGATTTTTTTCTTTTGCCCAATTCATAATGTAATCCACTTCTTCCTTTGGATCATTATAAAAATGGTTAACTGCAATCACATATTTCATACCAAATGTTTGAACGTTTGATAAATGCTTTTCTAGTAAAGGTAACCCTTTAATCATCGCATTTAAATCAGGTTTACTAAAATCTTCTGCAAGTCCATGGGATTTAAGAGCGCGAAGTGTTGTCACTACAACAACTGCATCGACCTTTTTATCTAGGTAAGGCATTTTGAGATCAAAGAATTTTTCCATTCCTAAATCTGCACCAAATCCAGCCTCTGTTACTGTATACTCACCTAGTTTTAACGCTAATTTAGTTGCTACAATGGAGTTACATCCATGAGCGATATTAGCAAATGGACCAGCGTGAACAAATGTTGGCACTCCATCGAGTGTTTGTACCAAATTTGGATTCATTGCATTCTTCAAAAGAAGCGCCATTGCATCAGCCCCACCTAAATCTTTAACATAAACTGGTTTTTGTTCCTTATTGTAACCAACCAATACTCGGTTTAATCTCATTTTTAAGTCATCTAAGTCAGAGGATAGTGCAAGCACCGCCATGACTTCGCTGGCCGCGGTTATGACAAACCCATCTTTTCTAATGGGTGTATCAATATCTCTTAAACTGCGATCATTCATATCCATACAACGCTTCCATGTTACGGTTTCAATTTCAAGTTCATTGCCTTGAAACATATGATTGTCTATTAAAGCAGATAAAAGATTATTTGCAGCTGTTATTGCATGCATATCACCAGTAAAATGTAGATTGATATCATCTTGAGGTGTTACACTTGATAATCCACCACCGGTAGCGCCACCCTTTAGGCCAAATACTGGTCCTAAGCTGGGTTCGCGTAATGCAAGCATTGGCTTTTTACCAATGTATTTTAAACCTTGACTTAACCCAATCGAGACTGTAGTTTTTCCTTCACCAGCAGGTGTTGGAGTAATCGCTGTGACTAGAATCAGTTTGCCATCCTTATGATCCTTTAATCGTCTTAAAACTTTCAAATCAATTTTGGCCTTATCAAAGCCATATGGAATGCATTCTTCAGGTGCAACTCCCATTTTTTCGCATAGTAAAGCAATTTTTTCCATTTTCTTCTCCCTTATGTATTAAAAAAGTATCTCGTTTAAGATACTTTTATTATATCATAGTATTCATTTATAAAAAGGGAAATTGTCTTTTAGAATATGTTCCGCATGTTCAATTTCTTCATGACTTGGTTCTGGAATATCGAGTAGGGGGTATAGCAATCCCATTTCTTTCCATTTCTTTATTCCATGCGTATGATAGGGTAATATTTCTATATTCACCACGTTCTTTAATGTTTCTAGAAAAAGTCTAAGTTGCTTTAAATCCGTTTCTGAATTGCTGATTGTTGGAACTAAAACGTGCCTAATGACTACAGGGATTTTTATTTCGCTTAAATAATTAGCAAAAGATAAAACCTGAAAATTTGGACTACCAGTTAGCTTGATATGTTTTTCGTTATCGATATGCTTAATATCGAGTAACACAAGATCAGTATATTTCATTAACTCTGCAAAATCATTACTTTGTTTTTCGTTGAAACATGCTGCTGATGTATCAAGACAAGTATGAATCCCTAATCTTTTTGCTTCTTGAAATAAACAAATTAAAAACCGCATTTGTAATAAAGGCTCGCCACCACTAACGGTTATACCACCGTTTTTATAGAAATGTTTATATTTTAGGTAATCACTAAGAATTTGTGTGACGGACATGAGTTTATTTTGTTTCGTACTCCATGTATCACGGTTGTGACAATATTGGCATTGAAATGGACACCCTTGTAAGAATAGAACATACCGAATTCCTGGTCCATCAAATGCACCAAGAGTTTCAATTGAGTGCACATTCCCAAAAACTTCGTTACATGCTTTCATGGAATGTTCTAGAGATAACTTCTTTCTTTTGGTCATTGGTTAGATTTGAGAAGTTTACAGCGTATCCCGAAACTCTAATTGTGAGATTGGGATATTTTTCTGGATGATTGTATGCATCGACAAGCATTTCGCGATTAAAAATATTGACGTTCAAGTGATATCCACCTGTAACAAAATATCCATCTAGAATATTAACAAGATTTTCCACCTTGATGTTTCCTTCATAGGTAAAGCCGTCTGCAGACTCTAGTCCGCTACCTTTTCCGAGTGCTTGGGGAACAATTGTAAATGTATTTGATATACCATCTTGACAGCTTTCGCAAGGAATTTTTGAAACTGAAAGCAGTGATTTTAAAGCCCCAGATTTATCTCTTCCGTGCATTGGGTTTGCCCCAGGAGCAAATGCTTCCCCTTTTCTTCTACCATCAGGGGTATTTCCTGTTTAATTTCCGTAAACAACATTCGAAGTAATTG
>JAUSOA010000149.1 GCA_030656435.1 Acholeplasmataceae bacterium
ACAAATATTTAGACACTTCAAGTCGTTCTTTCATAAAATGAATACTGACACAATACACGATAAATATTGACTTTTTAGCATAAAAATAGTAAGATGTTTATATCACATGGTGATGGAGGGCATAAAAGTAGAAATGGAAGATTGCAGTAGTAGGGTCGACGATCCAACATATCCGGAAGTCAAAGATATCAAGCACGATGCTTTTTTTGGTGTCTTTTTTTGTTGTGAAAGTAGGGGATTGAGATGTTAGTTTCAAGTTTAGTCATGTTATTTTTAATCTTTTTATCCGCTATCTTAGCAGCAAGTGAAGTTGCACTTGTTGTAATTAGTGATAACAAGGTCAATATAGACGCTGAAAAAGGAAATAAAAGAGCATATAAGGTTCAAGTGTTTACAGAAACACCAAAGAAATATTTAACAACCATTCAGGTTTTAGTAACTTTAATCGCGTTGGTGAATGGTGCGATAGCACTAGATACATTCAGCAATGATGTTATTCGTTGGTTTGATTCTACTAACCCCATTGTAGAGCCATTAGTCATTACTATTATTGCTTTAATGTTACTTGTTTTCCATGTTGTCATTGGTCAAATGATTCCAAAGAGACTAGCAAACAAATATCCAAATCAAATAGCCTATGGCACGATTAGTTTTATCACGGGTTTAACGAAACTATCAGCTCCTGTTTTATGGATTTTAACACAACTATCAACATTGGTTGGTAGATTTGTGGGACTTAAGCCAAGTGAAGGAGATCGCAAGGTTACTGAAGAAGAAATTCGCTCAATTGTTGAAGAAAGTAGTAAAACTGGTAATATTGATGAAGAAGAAGGCGAAATGATTCAAAATATATTTGACTTCTCAGATACCACAGTTGATGAAATTATGACACATCGTACAGAAATATCAGCACTGAATGTAAAGTCAACGAAAGCTCAAATTCTAGAATATGTAAGAACAGAACAATATACAAGATTTCCTGTTTATGAAAACTCTATTGATCATATTATTGGTACACTTCATGTAAAAGATTTATTAAAATATATTGATAATACCGATGAGAAATTTACAATTAAAGCATTACTGAGACCACCATACTTTATTCCGGAATCAAAAAAGACAAGTGATCTATTCAAGGAAATGCAAAAACAGAAAAACCATATCGCTGTTGTTATAGATGAATATGGTGGAACTGCTGGAATTGTAACGATTGAGGATTTAATTGAGGAAATCGTAGGTAATATTTTCGATGAATACGATGAGGATGATGATTATATCAAGCAAATTGATGATAGAGTCTATGAAATTGATGGCTTGATTTCAATTAATGATGTTGAGGATATAATTGAAGCTGGTCTTCCGGTTGATGATTATGATACATTAAGTGGGTTTATTTTAGGGCAACTCGGTCGTTTTCCAATGGAGAATGAAGAGATTGTTATTCAATACAACGGTTTTAAATTTGAAGTCTTGAGAACAGAGGATAAAAAAATATCGAAAGTCAAAGTAACAAAACCTCTGATTGAAGAGTCTTATATTGAGGAGTAATGTGAGATATTATGGATAAAGAAGTTATATGGCAGATTGTTATTCTTGCACTACTGATTCTTTTTTCGGCTTTTTTTTCAGCGACAGAAACAGCGTTTTCTTCTCTGAATCAAATAAAGATTAAGCATCTTGCCCAAAATGGACATCGTGGAGCAAAAAGAACTTTACGTTTATCAGAAAACTTTGATAAAGTTTTAACAACGATTTTAATAGGAAATAATATAGTCAATATTGGTGCGGCTTCACTTGCAACAGTTATTTTTGTTAAGTACTGGGGAAATGCAGGTGTGACGATTTCAACAGCTGTAATGACAACCTTAGTATTGATTTTTGGTGAAATTACACCAAAAAGCATCGCTAAGAAAATGCCTGAAAAGTTCGCCCTATCAGTCACTCCAACATTGATGCTTTTTATGTTTTTATTAGCCCCTTTAAATCTTATTTTCTCTTTCTGGCAGAAAATTATGAATAAGGTTATCAAATTTCAAAAAGAACCTCCTACTACAGAAGATGAACTCTTAACTTATGTTTCTGAAGTTCAACAAGAAGGTGGGATTAATGAAAATGAGGGTGATTTAATTCGAAGTGTTATCGATTTTGATGATCTTAAAGTTGAAGAAATATTTACTCCAAGAGTGAACGTGGTCGCGATATCTGAAAATGATGATCTTAAAAAAATAACACACGCATTTAGACATTCTGGCTATTCTAGATTACCTGTATATGAAAAAAACATTGATCATATCATAGGCATTATCAATCATAAAGATTTTTATAACAGGGTACTATTGGAAAAACAAGATCTAGATACAATCATTAAACCTCCAGTATTTGTTACAGAGTACATGAAGGTCTCTAATTTGCTTGAATTATTACAGGAAAATAAAGCACATATGGCAATTGTAAAGGATGAATTCGGTGGAACTCTTGGTATAGTAACTATGGAGGATATTCTAGAAGAAATAGTTGGTGATATCTGGGACGAGCACGACGAAATTGTCGAACAAATGATTAAGATTGATGAATCCAATTACCGAGTCAAAGGAAATGCTGATTTAGAAGACATTTTCGATGAACTTGGCATTGATGAAGAACTTGATTTTTCTACAGTCAATGGTTGGGCACAGGATGCACTTGGTAAGATTCCTAGTATTGGTGAGGTCTTTAGCTATAAAAATCTAACGGTAACAATCACAGGTGCTGATACGAAAAAGGTATTAGAGGTCAATATAGAAGTACGTAATCCAAAAGATGATGATGAAAAGGAATAGGTTTACTAACCTACTCCTTTTTTTATCTTTTTTTATTATTAAATTGCGAAAAAAAAGAGCATTTCTGCTCTTCTAAAAACTTAAGTAATTTTTATTCTTTGCCAGCAAGTGCATTGTTATATGCAACTTGAGCAAGTAGGTAGTAGTCAACGAAGTCAGAAAGTGTAGCACTTGTTGTGATATCACCAATACTCCAAGTTGTAGTACCCTTAACGAGTTGAGCTTCTGTAGCGTTCATAGTTGTTCCAACTAATGCTTCAGCAATAGCCTTCATGTTTCCGCCCCATCCTAGTGGATAGTAAGCGCCAGCAGTAGCATTCCAAGTCCAATAATGAGTAGAAGACTTAGTATCGCCTAACTTAACATTAGCATTTGCTAAAGGATAAGAACCTTTAGTACCGTCAGCATTTGCATTGAACACTAAACCAGCTTCAACTGCTTCGACATATGCTTTCGCATTTGCTTCAGTTTCAACCCATACTTCTAAATCAGCAATACCAGTAGCAGAATACTTAATAGACTGTGCTCCTGATGCTCCTGAAACTGTACCTGTGAATAAAGTTCCACTAATACTTACATACTTCGCATAGTAGCTAGTACCTCTAGCGCCAACAACTGCTAGTGCATCAGCAGGTAAAGTTGCTTTTTGCTCATCAGTTAAAACGATTTGAGCAGTGTTGTATGGAAGATAGTATTCTTCGAATTGAACATTAACGACTTTGTCATCTTTGTCAACGACAACTTTTGCAATACCTACGTAGTGACCATGAACTAGTCCGTAGCTAACACCGTAACCGTAAGAATAAGATGGTTCTTGTTCTTCAGTACATGCTGCCAAACCAAAAGCTAGCAGCGCAACAAAAAAGATTGCAATCAATTTTTTCATTATTTAATTCCTCCTATGAATTGTTTTCATTACGCTATTATTATACTACATTTGTCAAGTAATAAGCAATCATATCTGAAAAGATTTTTTATAAAAGCGTTTACCTAGTTAAATATGGTTGTTTATTTAATAAAACCGAATAATTATACTTTTATTCTAGGCATTTTAATGATACAATTATTAAGCGGAAAGGTATGTGTATAATGAATAAAGCATTATTGAATGAAAGACAAAAGAAAATAAGAAACTTTTCGATAATCGCCCACATTGACCATGGAAAGTCAACTCTAGCAGATAGACTATTACAAACGACAAATACAGTCAGTAATCGTGAAATGAAGGAACAACTTTTAGATTCTATGGACCTAGAAAGAGAACGTGGAATTACGATAAAGTTGAATGCTGTGGAAATGCTTTATAAAGCGAAAAATGGCGAAGAGTATATCATGCATTTAATCGACACCCCAGGTCATGTTGACTTCACCTATGAAGTCTCAAGATCATTAGCGGCTTGTGAAGGTGCAATTTTAGTCGTAGACGCTGCTCAGGGTATTGAAGCTCAAACATTAGCAAATGTCTATTTAGCTATTGATAATGACCTAGAAATTATCCCAGTCATTAATAAAATTGATTTACCAAGTGCGGAACCAGAAAAGGTTAAAAAAGAGATAGAAGATATTATCGGAATTCCAGCTCAAAATGCGGTGCTTGCATCAGCAAAAGAGGGTATTGGAATTATTGAAATTTTGGAGAGAATTATCACCGATGTTCCTGCTCCAACAGGCGATGCTTTTGAACCATTACAGGCACTCGTTTTTGACTCATATTTTGATGCATACAAGGGTGTAGTTCCTTCAGTTCGTATCGTGAATGGAACTGTCACAAAAGGGGATACGATTCAGTTTATGGCCTCTGGTGCGAAGTATGAAGTCGTCGAAGTTGGTGTGCTTACACCCAAAATTTTAAAAAGAGAAGTTTTAGGTCCAGGTGATGTTGGATATTTAACAGCAGCTATTAAAGATATCAATACAGTGCGTGTAGGTGATACCATCACTCATGCAAACAATAAAGCTAAAACTGCACTTCCTGGTTATAGAACCATGAATTCAGTGGTTTTCTGCGGACTTTACCCTATTGATTCTGATCAATTTAACGATCTAAAAGATGCCCTAGAAAAATTAAAATTAAATGATGCGTCCTTACTTTATGAACCGGAAACATCTCAAGCCTTAGGCTTTGGATTTAGAACAGGATTCTTAGGTTTATTGCATATGGAAATTGTTCAGGAAAGAATTCATAGAGAGTTCAATATTGAACTAATTGCTACAGCTCCATCAGTTATTTATCATGTATTTTTAACCGATAAAACAATGATTGCAATCGATAATCCTTCCAAACTACCAGAACCTCAAAAGGTTGATTATATCCAAGAACCCTATGTTAAAGCCTCCATCATGTCTCCTAAGGAATATGTTGGGGCGATCATGGAAATTTCACAAAAGAAGCGCGGTATTTTTGGTGATATGAAGTATGTGGATGCAAACCGTGTCCATATCACCTATGAATTACCTTTATCTGAAATTGTTTACGATTTCTTTGATAAATTGAAATCGTCAACTAAGGGCTACGCTTCCTTTGATTATGAAATGGCAGGGTATAAAACATCCAACCTTCAGAAAATGGATATCATGCTCAATGG
>JAUSOA010000170.1 GCA_030656435.1 Acholeplasmataceae bacterium
GGATTTAAAAATAACTTAGATGGCTCCTTGAAGCTAACTGCAGAGTATCAAATTCAAACTGAGGATAAAGAGGTCTATGATATATCTCTGAAGGTCGACCCAGGAACTCAAGTTGACCTCTATACCTATGGTGAAGGAAAATTAACCAATGGAGTCGCTGCAAATTATTATTGGTGGATACGCACTCAGCGTGGAGGATTCGAGGTATTTGTAGTCACGACAGAATATCAAAGACTGGAAAAGAAGCGGATATGAAACATTTTATTTTCTATTTCTCAGTGCTTGTCTTAACTGCTTTAATGGTTTTGGTGATCAGAAATAATGAGATCAAGGTATCACCAAAAATGATAACTGTAGCCAAGTATTATTCCTATTTATATAGTGAAGATCAAATGATTAAAATTCCTATCTATTTAAATGTAAAAGATCATCCTTTATCTGTGATAGAAAGCTATGAACAGACCTATATTGCTAATGACTTAGAAACTAAAAAGTTAGCACTAGAATTAGTCTCTATAGAAGCCTTTGGTATGGAATCCTATTTAAATGATGCCTACCAGATTTATCATCTCACCTTTAAGATGCCCTATTTGGGATATGACTATTATATTGAAGATTGCTTTTTGACAATGATTTTAGGTAATGATCAAATAATAAAGGCTTATATCGGAAAAATGAGCTTGGTTTATCTTGAAGGAGATAGTAATTTACTTCATTGGACATCACTATCTGGTATCAAGAAGGAAAACTCATTTTTGTCAAGAATTTATGAAATTCATGTGAGATTTGATCGGAAGGATTCCAATATCGAGCAGATCATGATAGGTTACGATTTGGATGTTACTTATAAAATCGAAAACTCAATTATAATCATTACAATTCCTGAGGAATCATATCTTTTAGATAATGTTTTCTTATTGATTACCTTCTCGAATAATGAGAGACAAGGCATTATGAACTTTAGATACATCACGGATTACTATATTTTAAAGGAGAGCGGACCGCTGATTTACACCTATGCTCTTGATTAAGCTCGATTGCGCTGGTAAAAGATATTTAGAAAAAAGATTTACCTTGGAAATCAATAAAAGTGATTTCATTTTAGTCAGTGGAGATAACGGAAATGGAAAAACAACTTTGATTCAGTTGATTTTAGGCTTTATCCATCCCGATTTTGGTTATGTTGAGTCCAAAAAGATTAAAATAGGATATTTACCTGAAAAAGCGATGCTTCCTCTATTCATTAAGGTTCTACCCTATCTAGAAACCTTAGCTAAAATCAAAAAGGGAAAGCTAGATACTGATTTTATACTCGCTTTCAATTTACCTATTTTCAAGAGTATTCATGAGCTATCGAAAGGAAACCAGCAAAAGCTCGCGATTATTTCGACATTTCTTGGAAATCCCGATTTAATTATTCTTGATGAACCCTTATCTGGGCTCGATCTAGAAAGCACGAATGTTTTAAAGAAATATATTGAAAAGAAGAAGGGTGAAGGCATGAGCTTTATGATTTCGACACATCAGCCTGATTTATTTAAGGATATGGCTTCACTTCATATCACTTTATGATCTCATTTTTATATATTCATCTCTTTTATCATAAAAAAAGAAGAATCTTCATGAGTTCACTGTTTGTGATTATTTTATTGATGATCTTCTTTTTATATACGGATGAATCCAAAGCAATCCAAATGCTTTATCAGGATTATAACAACCAGTATTATCATTTAATGATGGGGAAGATCGTCTCTTTTTTAATGCCTTTTTTAATAACCATTTTATTGATGGACCATGACATGAGCTATCATAAGTCCTTATATGCCTATTTTGGAAGATTTAAGGTAATCAGTCATAAGATTATCTTATATTTTTTAATCATTACATGGATTTATGGCATCATCGGGGTGCTTTACCATATCATTCCTATTCTAATGACCTCCTATTTCATACTGGATAGAAATGCAATATCCTTTTTTATACATATCTATTTAGATGGAATCCTCTTATCCTTAATCATTTTAAAGTTCATTAAGGATCGTTATAAGGCATTTGCAATTCTAATTCCTTTATTCTACACGCTTGCCTCTTGGCTATATGAGGATTACCAAAATATCTTTATTTATTATCTTTTTCCGATCTATTCCCTTTATTTTTCAAGTTTTACCCTTGCATATCTATATAAACTATGTTATATTTTATTAGGACTAGCAATTACCACAAAACAAATGCTTCGTGAAG
>JAUSOA010000171.1 GCA_030656435.1 Acholeplasmataceae bacterium
TCGTCCTTTAAAATCATATCTTGCTACAAAGTAAGCTGATGTAAATCCGATGAAAAGTGATAATAATGCAACAGAAACAATTAAAACAATCGAGTTTTCAATATATTCTCTTAATAGGTATGTTTTTATGTGTTCCCAAGTCGCACTACTAGAACCAAAAAGCTCAAAAAGAATATTGACAATAGGCAATAAGATCAATATCCCAATGACAATACTCATGATCGTAAATATATTTAAATGGCGCTTAATCTTATTGATTATAATAAAATACACATCCCTTAGGTACCGATTACTTCCATCCTATTTCATTCATTATAATGATTGCTAACACACTATGTTCGCCTAACTTACTTAATGGAATATCTTGAACATTAAAGCTTCCCCATGATTTTAATAGAGCATGAGGTTCAACAGATGGATTGATAGGATATTCATAGTTTGCATCTGCATAGGATCTTTGAGCTTCTTCACTTGTTAAGAATTCGATGAGCTGAATGGCTTCATCGACATTTTGTGAGTATTTTGCAACACCTGCTCCGCTCACATTAATATGTGTGCCAGTTGTATTTTGATTCGGAAAGAAGATTCGAACAGTTTCACCTACGATAACCTCATTTGGATCACTTGAATTGAGCATTCTACCGATATAATAGGTGTTCATAATCGCTAAGTCTGCAACACCTGATACAACTGCCTTTGCTTGATCTCTATCGTTACCTTGAGGATCTCTTGCAAAGTTTTGAACTAAACCGGTTGCCCATGCTCTAGCGGCTTCTTCGCCCATAATCTCAATCATTGATGACATTAAACTTTGATTATAAATATTTGTTGAAGTTCGTGTAATGATACGACCTTTCCATTTTGGATCTGTTAAATCCTCATAAGTTGATAGTTCACTTACATTAACTCGATCAGGATGATAAACAAAGACTCTAGCACGCATTGTCAGTCCATACCAAAAATTATTGGTATCTTTATAATGATTAGGAACATTTTCAGTTAAGATGTCTGAGGTGACAGACTGAAATAAATCCATTTCCTTTGCGCGATGCAAGCGGCCTGCATCAGCAATAATTAAGACGTCTGCTGGTGAATCTTCACCCTCATTATTCATTCTTGTAATGAGTTTATCTGCTTCATCTCGAATGAGATTGACCTTTATACCTGTTAATTCGGTAAATCGGTCGTAAAGTAATTGATCCGTATCATAATGTCTTTCTGTATAAACTGTGATGGATTTATCTGATCCAACGTTACCAAATTGGCAGGCTGTAAGTGTCGTGGATACAAAAAAGATAACCAATGTTAATATCGTTTTCTTCATTTTTAATTCTCCTTAAATTTTGATAAGTAACATGTTTAATTCTATTTCTTCTATCATCTAAAGTCAAAGGATATGAGTAACATTCTAAACAGTAAGGCATTTTATAATAAATAAGAAAAAAACAGCATTTTACTTGCTGTTTCTATGTGCTGGAACACCTATTAATCTTGAATTTTCTGGTGCATCTTTTAGGACGACTGCGTTTGCTGCAACAATAGAGTTATCTCCAATATGAATAGGGCCAATAATAGTTGCATTTGCAAATACGATTACACTCTTTCCTAATTTAGGATGGCGGTCTACCTTATCAAAGGTATTTGCACCAAGTGTAACCCCATGATAGAGAACACAATTGTCTCCAACACTTGCAGTTTCACCAATCACTAAACCCATACCATGATCAATAAATACTCCATGACCAATATGTGCTGCAGGATGAATGTCAATTCCAGTTCTTTTTCTTGTTTTATAGCTAATAATTCTTGCCCAGTTCTTAAATCCTTTATTCCATAATTTATGTGCTCTTCTATGTCTTCTTAGCGCAATAACTCCTGGATATGTAAAATAGATCATCAAGCAGCAGGGTGCTGCTGGATCAAATTTTTTAGCAGCTAAAACATCTTCTTTCGTGCACTTTAATAGTTTCATTCGTATAGTGTTGTTGACAAGTAGCGTTCACCAGTATCGCAAACGATAGCAACAATTCTCTTTCCTTTGTTTTCTTCGCGTAGTGCGAGTTCTCTTGCAGCAAATAAAATCGCACCGGATGAAATACCTGCAAAAACACCCTCTGTTTTCGCTAATATTCTAGCAGTTTCAAATGCATCTTGATTAGATACTTGAATAATTTCATCAATTACACTCATATTTAGAACGGCTGGAATAAATCCTGCTCCAATGCCTTGAATCTTATGTGGACCAGGTGCTCCTCCTGATAATACTGCGGAGTCCTTTGGTTCTACAGCAATAATTTGGACATTTTTCAATTCTTTTTTTAAAATCTCACCTACACCAGTAATGGTTCCACCGGTGCCTACTCCAGCGATAAAGATGTCGACTTGACGTTCAGTATCTTCTAGGATTTCGATTGCAGTTGTTTTTCTATGTATTTCTGGATTTGCAAGATTTTCAAACTGCATTGGTATGATGTAGTGATCTCCTTGTGCTTTAATCTCATTGGCTTTAGCGATAGCACCCTTCATTCCTAATGCTCCTTCAGTTAAATGCACCGTAGCACCGAGTGCTTTAACGATTTGAACACGTTCTTTTGTAACAGTTTCTGGCATTGTTAAAATAAGCTTATAGCCCTTAGCTGCACAAATAAAGGCAAGACCAATTCCTGTATTTCCGCTTGTTGGTTCTACGAATACAGTTTGATTAGTAACAAGTCCTAGCTTTTCAATCGACTCTATTAAAGCGAAAGCCAATCGATCCTTAACACTTGATAACGGATTATGATTTTCTAGCTTAAC
>JAUSOA010000179.1 GCA_030656435.1 Acholeplasmataceae bacterium
TATCATCTTAAGTGAGCAGAGGTCATAGTAAGCCTGAAACGAGCTCCGGAAAAACCGGAGAAGTCTCACACAAGGATGAAGGACTGAATGTTAGAAAGGCTAAGGAATTATTTGGATTTATGGCAGAAGCGATAACAGCCGAAACACTTTAGAGAACTGCCCATGTGAAGATAGGCCGGAAGCTTAAAATAGAACATGGGAGGAGTTGAGCCAAGCCACACAACCACTAAGGACAAACGCCAGTAGGAAGTTTTTTTTTAAGTAATATGCTTGAAGAAATATTAGACATCCGTAATGTTACAAGAGCCTTAAAGCAGGTTACTGCCAATAAGGGAGCCGGAGGCATAGATGGTATGCAGACCGATGAACTTCGCGACTACCTGAATGCCAACTGGCAAATGTTACGCAAATCGATATTGGATGGCAGTTACAAGCCGCAGCCGGTTCGCAAAGTAGAAATACCCAAACCCCAAGGCGGCACAAGAATGTTAGGGATACCAACCGTTATAGACAGGTTTTTGCAACAGGCTATAGCTCAATGGTTAACCTTACGTTATGATGAAGGCTTCTCCCCACATAGTTACGGGTTCAGGGCAAATCGCAATGCACATCAAGCCGTTGTGCAAGCAAAGGAATACCTGAACTTGGGATACGAATGGGTCATCGAACTAGACCTTGAGAAATTTTTCGACAAGGTTCACCACGATCGGTTAATGAGTACCCTGGCCACGAAAATATCGGATAAGCGCACTTTGAAACTTATCCGGGCTTATCTAACCAGTGGCATCATGGAAGGAGGGGTCGTCAGTCCACGTAACGAAGGCACGCCACAAGGCAGCCCGTTAAGTCCGTTACTATCGAATATCGTACTTGACGAACTCGATAAGGAATTACTTACCAGGGGGCATCGGTTTGTACGTTATGCAGATGATTGCAGCATCTATGTAAAGAGTGAGAAATCAGGGCATAGGGTCATGGAAAGCATCACGAAATATATAGAGGGCAATCTAAAGCTCAAAGTAAACCGAGACAAGAGTAAGGTGAGCCGACCATCGGATAGCACACTTTTAGGCTTTTCATTCTATAAAAGTAGCCAAGGCTGGGAAATACGTATTGCTCCAAAATCTTTAGACAAAATAAAGAAAAAGATAAAAGAGAAAACCAAGCGCAATGACCCAGCTCCAGCTAAAGAAAAGATTAAAAAGCTTGAGGTTTCAATCCCGGGGTGGGTTAACTACTTCTGCATTGCCAAAGGGAAAAGTAAAATGGAGGAACTTGACAAATTGGTGAGGATGAGGCTTCGCATGTGTATTTGGAAACAATGGAAAAAGCCGAAAACAAAACGTCTCAACCTGATCAAATTGGGCATCCCCAAGCAAAAAGCTTATGAATGGAGCTATAGTCGT
>JAUSOA010000185.1 GCA_030656435.1 Acholeplasmataceae bacterium
ATTCACAGCTTCATCAATTGTCAGAAATCATAAGTTAGCTTTCATTTTTAGATCAATGAATTTGATGGAGAATAATCATTTTGGTATGGTTAGGTTTAAAGATATTCCAAGAAAACTCAAACAACCATTCCCGTTATTTAATTTTAAATCACCATTGTTATCGATCACTTTCTTCAAAAGTTTTAGCGATCTTTCAGATAAATATCGAAGTTACTTTAAAGATGATGTTTCAGATGAAGAAATTTCTATTATAAAATACCTGAATATCGCTCATAAAACAACGATGAAAGAGATTAAAGAAATATTTAGTATGTCAAATGAAAAAGCTAGCCAAAGGGTTCTAGTATCACTTGTTGATAAAGGATATATTATAGCAAAAGGTGCAAATAAAAATAGAACTTACCACAAAATATAGATTATCGGACAAAAATGATAGAATTGTCCGATAATTTCGTCCTTGCTTTGATCTGATTTTCCACTTCGCGACCGATCCCTAGAGGGTTAAGGGAAAGAACTAGAGATTAAGAATGACGAAGCAATACAAACACTTAAATACTTCATCTTATTAAGCAAATGATTTAGTTACAATACGCTTAGAGGTTCATATAACAATATAAAAAGTCGTATGCAATATCACAAAAAAATGAAATATTGTGAAAACGCACTAAAAAAGAGGCTTCTAAAAAATATAACGGGCAGCGACCAGAAATCAGAATGGTATTCTATGATTACCACCATCACTGCAATATATTTATCATATATAACAAACGGCAAATGCAAATAAAAAGAAATATATGCATTTGCCGCTATATATTATAATCCAATCTTGATTGGCTTTTAAAGTATGATTAATAAAACCATTCTTCACTTTTCTATACAAATCCCAGAAAGCACCCATTTTCCTCCAATTTTCCACAAAATGTCAAATATCAGCATAATAGTGCAATTCTCCAAGACATCAGCATCATGATGCCTGTTTGGCAAATTTTAATTTAGGTGAACATATTGTCCACAAAACTACCTCAAACTGCACAAATGTCCTCTATATTATTAATTGCATAACATAAAATAACAGCACTACCACCCTTCGGTTTTAAGATATACTGATGCAACACAATGCAAGAAATCATCAATTAATACCAAAAGATAAACTAGGTCTAGGATATTGAACTACATAAAGCAATTAACTGTTTATCAATTATCAATTTCATTTTCTATTAATTAATCCAAATCAGATATAATACATTGTTTACCAAATAAACTTTAAATAACACACGAAAATATTGATAAAGAAGAAATAACGTGCTAATATTAAAGTGAAGAAGGTGAACATATGAAGGGATATCAAGAATTAGTTCAAAAAATAATATTTGATTTTAATGATGCACTAGATGTCTATAAAAATAGAGCGACAACTTATGGTGCCTTAAGTCGATTAGAAAAACAAGGGCTCATCAAGAAAATACGAAATAATCTTTATGTAAGTATGAACCCAGTGACTCAAACATCATTTGCAACTAAATATCAAATTGGATCTTCCATCAATAAGAAAGCTTATATTAGCCACGTCAGTGCACTGGAGTACTATGGATATCAAAATCAAGTCAGCTATATTTGCTATATTTCATCTTCAAACCGCTTCAACACGTTTGAGTTTGAAGGCATAACATATAAGCAAGTTTCAATCAAATCAAAAAATGGTGTCATAAGTCCACCATACACTCAAATGATAAAGGTTACTGATACCGAGAAAACTGTGATTGACTCGATTCAAAGTATAGGTTCAATTATCAACCTAGAAGAACTCATCTATAGTCTTGAAATGCTACCAAAACTAGACGAGAATAAACTCATCGAATATTTAGATGGGTATAACATCCAAGCACTTTATCAAAAATCAGGATATCTATTATCGTTATTTAATGACACATTGAAATTAAGTGAATCTTTCTTTATGCTCATCCAGTATAAATTTGGAAAAAGTGTAGCCTATTTATCAGAGGATGCTAAACAAGAGGGTGTATTCATTAAAGCGTTTCAAGTGATTGTTCCAAAATGGTTAACGAAAAGAGGTCAATATGATGAGATATGATCCTAATGTATTTTCTAAACTTGCGACTAAGTTAAGCGTTGTTAAAAACACACTTGAAAAAGTCATCAGATTAGCAGAGATTCTTAGGTTTATAAACAGCCAAGAGTTGTTAATGTATAAGCTTGCCTTAAAAGGTGGAACAGCCATCAATCTCTTGTTTAGTGATTTACCAAGATTATCAGTTGATATCGATTTAGATTATGCAGTGAATGACCAAAAAGATGAGATGCTACTGTGTAGAGAGTTAATCAAACAAACACTAGAAGCATATTTCATCACTGAAGGTTACACACTTTCTAAGCACTCAAGATATTCATATGCACTTGATTCTTTTGTCATATCATATACAC
>JAUSOA010000207.1 GCA_030656435.1 Acholeplasmataceae bacterium
AAATCAATAGCTTTGATACTCAAGTTTCAACTTATACGAATGAAATACTAAGTAATCCAAAGTGGAATTTTATAGGCGTATTCGCAGATGAAGGCATCAGTGGCACTGATTTAACTAAACGAAAACAGTTTAATAAAATGATGACCATTGCTAAGAATGGGGATATCGATCTCATCATCACAAAATCGATATCCAGGTTTGCTAGAAACACAGTGGATTGTTTAAGAATGATTCAAGACTTAAAACGAATTCAAGTTGAAGTCTATTTTGAAAAAGAGAATATTTCTTCATTCGATCCACATATTGAATTTGCTATATCGGTACTAAGTGGTGTAGCTGAGGAAGAATCAAGATCAATCAGTGAGAATGTGAAGTGGGGAAATACAAAGCGCTTTGAAAACGGTATATTCCATATAGTCACAAAACGCGTACTGGGTTATGATCATGATGCATCAGGAAACATTGTTATTAACGGACAAGAAGCTTCTACAGTCAGAAAAATTTCTGAGAGGTTCTTGGATGGTCATGGCTCAACGCCAATCATTCGTTATCTTGAGGAAAACAAGATAAAATCTCCATTAGGTAATGACTACTGGGACAAAAGTGCAATCTACGGTATTTTAAAAAATGAGAAATATACAGGTAATGCATTGCTTCAAAAGACATATCGACCTTCATTTAAATCGAAGGACAAGGTTAAAAACGAAGGTGTTCTCCCTAAATTCTATGTGATGAATTCACATCCAGCAATTATCAAAATCGAAACTTATAATCAAGTTCAAGAAATGAGGAAACAAAAGAGTCTTAAATATCATAAAAGTGATTCAAAAGATTTGAAAGAAACATTTAAGCATGGTACACCTTATACCAACCTTATACATTGTCCACATTGTGGTCGTAGTTTTCATATGAAAACAAACAAAATTGGAAGTGATTTTGCAAGTCGTTATTTGCAATGTTCATCAAACAAACTTCAAAAGAAATGCATCTCTGAAACCGTGTCATGTCATGTGTTAGATCAACAGATCATTCAGCAAATCAATCTCATTATTAAAAACAAAAATATCTTCATTAAAAGCCTCACGGAAGCCTTAAACGAAGATAGTCGAATCATTGAAGCTAAAGTTGATTTGAAACGGACACAAGCCCAAATTGAAGCGACAAAATTGAAGTTAAGCTCATTAGAAGAAACAAATGATGAGTTCCATAAACAAGTTAATACTCAACTACAAATTGACCTTCAGGAATTAATAATTAAAGAAGCCTGTATTAAAAACAAGCTAGCAACTGATATGAATGTTGATGCATTTATACATGAAATGAAGACTATCATAAAACCATATCAACAGCCAATTACATCAATATCTGAATTTCCTTATAAACAAGTTTTTTCAAAGATCATCATTCAAGATCGTAATCAAATCATATTTGTTGTGGGGTTGAGAAATGATTATGAGAACATACAAAATAATCTTAGTCTCTTCTTACCAGGTTCAGTTTCGTATAAAATAAGAAAAACTGGGTTTGAATCTAAACATGGTATTCTCTTCTTTTAAGACGCTTTAATTAGCTTCAATCCACCAATATCCGCCATGACGGAATTGAACCCCTATCGATACAACAGCCACCTATGCACTCTATTGAGTGCTTTTTTTATATGATAGTAATACATTTCAAAGATGAAAGTTCAAATCCCCCTTGCCATAAAAATGAAGCAAAAAAGAAAAAAGACATCTGTTTTATCCTAAAAGTAATTACTTTAGAACTTCACATTGTCTTTTTGTCTTTTCATTATCGATTAGGGATGTATATTTGATGAATTTGACTCAATATACCCACTAAAATGGAATAATTT
>JAUSOA010000210.1 GCA_030656435.1 Acholeplasmataceae bacterium
TATCAGGATTCGCGAAGTTTAGAATCATGGTGTCATATTCCTTAGATAAAATTGCTTCAACAGCCTTATCCTTAACCTCAAATGCACTCATTTCAGGCTTTAAATCATAGGTAGGAACCTTTGGTGATTGAACAAGAATTCTTGTACTACCCTTTAATTCCTTATCAGTACCACCATCAAAGAAGAAGGTAACATGAGGATATTTTTCGGTTTCTGCAATTCTTAATTGCTTTAAGTTAGCGTTCGCGATTACATCACCGTATAAATTATCAAGAGTTTGAAGCTCATAAGCTAATGGCCCTTTTACTGATTCGTTATAATGCATCATTGAGACTAAGAAGATATCCCTAGGTACGTTTGTTTGATCGAATTTAGACTTACCAGGAGTTTCATAAAGGTTTGTCTTTTCAGGATTTGTAAATGCTGTTGCAATACGAATCGCTCTATCTGGTCTAAAGTTCGCAAACAAAATAGCATCCTTATCGCCAATTAAACCATTTTTATCAACTAAAAACGGAATGATGAACTCATCAGTAACACCTTCATCATATGACTTTTGCATACCCTCTAATGCATTTGCATAGGTTTTCCCTGTACCAAGGACCATATTGTCAAAAGCCTTTTGGATTCTATCCCAGTTGTTATCACGATCCATTGCATAATATCTTCCTGATACAGTTGCAACCTTCATACCGTGATCCATTAAGTCTTTTAGAAAGCCTAATCCTGACATTTGCGCAGTATCTCTACCATCCATAAATGCGTGTAAATAAGGGGTAACTCCATTAGAGACTGCAAGATCGTGAAGAGCTTTAATATGCGTAGGATAGGAGTGAACTCCTCCATCTGAGACTAAACCAAAGATATGTAATTTACTATTATTTTTCTTAGTATATTCAATTGCATCTAAAAATGCTTGATTCTTAAAAAATGATCCATCCTTAATTGCCACATTAATTCTAGTTAAGGATTGGTATACAATACGACCAGCACCTAAATTTAGGTGACCTACCTCAGAATTTCCCATTTGTCCTTCAGGAAGTCCTACATCTTCTCCACTTGCTTGTAAAACGTTAT
>JAUSOA010000222.1 GCA_030656435.1 Acholeplasmataceae bacterium
AAATTACATAAAGCTCTAGGAAAGGAAAAGGGAGTTATTTTTATGCCTCTAAATGAGAAACTAAAACCGATTCATTTACCCGAAATACTACTACCAAAAAGGTCTATAGATCTTTCGAAATGGGCAGTAGTGGCTTGTGATCAATTCACAAGTCAGCCATCCTATTGGAAGGAAGTAAAGCGCTATATTGATGATGCGCCATCAACCTACAATATGATATTACCTGAGGTTTACTTGGAAACGATGGATGATCGAATGATTGATAAAATCAATTTGACCATGAACCACTATCTTTCTAGTGACATTTTGGAGTCTATTGGTGAGTCCATGATGTTAATCGAAAGATCAACCAATTTAAACTCTAGACGTCTTGGTCTAATGCTTTCTATTGATCTTGAAAGCTATGATTACAAGGAAGATTCAAAGCCTTTAGTACGTACAACAGAAAAGACAATCATTGAGCGAATTCCACCACGAGTCAAAATTAGAAAACAAGCCCCACTAGAGCTTTCACATGTTATGCTTTTAATGAATGATAGCAAACATCATATTATTGAAAAGCTTTTTGAGAAAAAAGAATCATTTATTAAGAAATATGATTTTGTCTTAAATATGATGGGAGGGCATTTAAGAGGATATCAAATCAAGGATTGCGATGATATCATCAAAGAGTTTTATGAACTGATAGAAGATCCAAATGACCCAGTGCTATTTGTTGTAGGGGATGGCAATCACAGTCTTGCAACAGCTAAAGCACATTGGGAAGAAATTAAGAAAAATTTATCAGAAATAGAACAAGAAACACACCCAGCACGCTTTGCACTCGTTGAAGTTGTCAATATTTATGATCAGGGCTTGCAATTTGAAGGGATACACCGCGTACTTTTTAATGCAGATAAAGACTTTTTAATCGATTTATTTCATGCAGTTGATAAGGAAAAGGATACGTGGGTGTATACAAATGAGATTGGTCAACAGCAATTCTTTATTCCTAAAAATACAGCAGATGCATATGAACAGATTCAATCCTTCATCGATGATTATTTAACTAAACACAAAAAAACAACCATTGACTATATTCACGGAGATAGTGAGTTAATTGAGGTCTGCAACAGTCATCCAGGAAGCATTGGAATCAAAATGCCTACCATTGAAAAAAAAGATTTATTCCCATTTATTCAATCTGGTAAGGTATTACCTAGAAAGTCATTTTCAATGGGATGTGCAACAGCAAAAAGGTATTATTTAGAAAGTCGTTTCATAACAATTCAAAATAAGAAGGGAGATTCAAAGAAATGAAAAGAGTATATAATTTTTCAGCAGGACCAGCAATATTACCTGAAGAGGTTTTAAAAGAGGCAGCAGCAGAAATGCTTGACTACCAGGATAGTGGGATGTCAGTGATGGAAATGAGTCATCGTTCAAAGACTTATCAACAAATCATTGATGATGCAGAAAGTGATTTAAGAAAGCTTTTAAATATTCCCGCCAACTATAAGGTCCTCTTTCTTCAAGGAGGAGCAACTTTGCAATTTTCAATGATTCCTATGAATCTAATGAAAAACAAGGTTGCAGATTATATCATTTCCGGTCATTGGGCTAAAAAAGCAGCTGAAGAAGCAGAAAAATATGGAAAGGTGAACCGTATCGCATCCTCTGAGGATAAAATGTTTTCCTATATTCCAGATGTTTCTAACCTAGAAATTTCACCAGATGCAGACTATGTCTTCATGTGCGACAATAATACAATCTTTGGAACTAAGTACTATGAACTACCAAACACTAAAGGTAAAGTCCTAATCTCTGATGCCTCGTCATGCTTTTTATCTGAGCCCATTGATGTTACAAAATATGGAATCATTTTTGCAGGTGCCCAAAAAAATGTAGGACCAGCAGGAACTGTTATTGTAATCATTAGAGAAGACTTAATTACTAAAGACTTAGAAAATTATGTTCCTATTATGCTAAGATATGACATTCACGCTGAAAATCAATCGATGTATAATACACCTCCTACCTATGGTATTTATCTGTGCGGTAAGGTTTTTAAATGGTTACTGAATTTAGGTGGCTTAGAAGCTATCCACAAGATTAACGTGATTAAGGCTAATTTACTTTATGATTATTTAGATCAAAGCTCGATGTTTTTCGGAACTGTTGAGAAAAAATCTAGATCGCTAATGAATGTATGCTTCAAATCAACTTCTCCAGAACTTGATGAAAAGTTCATTAAGGAAGCGAAAGCTCTCGGCTTTGATAATTTAAAGGGGCACCGCTCTGTAGGTGGAATGCGTGCATCTATTTATAATGCAATGCCAACTGAAGGTGTAAAGGCTTTGGTTGAATTTATGAAGGAATTTGAAGGAAAAAATAGGGGGTAACAATGAGAAATGTACATTGCTTAAACTCAATATCTAAAGTCGGATTAAATGAACTTCCAAAAACTTATCAAATTCATAATGATATTCAATTTGCAGACGCAGTTTTGGTAAGAAGTGCTGTCATGCATGAAATCAAACTTAGTGATTCTGTGCTTGCAGTCGCTAGAGCTGGCGCAGGAGTGAATAATATTCCCTTAGATGATTATGCAAAGCAAGGTGTTGTCGTATTCAATACACCTGGAGCAAATGCAAATGCAGTCAAGGAATTATCTATTGCAGGTATGCTTCTTGCATCACGTGACATCAAAGGTGGTATGAATTGGATTGATCAAAATAAAGGAACACCAGAAATCGCGAAAACTGTTGAAAAGGTTAAGGCACAGTTTGGTGGAACTGAAATCTTTAACAAATCAATTGGGATTATCGGTCTTGGTGCAATTGGAATTATGCTTGCTAAAGCATGTCATGCACTTGGTATGAAGGTTTATGGAACAAAAAGAAATCTCGAATCGCTTCAAGGAGAAGACCTTCCAAAGGATATGATTTTAGTAAAGTCTAAGGAAGAACTTTTCCCGCATTGTGATTTCATTAGTTTAAACCTACCCCTATCAGCAGACACAAAACAAATGATTGATAAGAAAGCACTCAATCAAATGAAGGATGGAGTCATTATCATCAACTTTGCAAGAGATGCTTTAGTTCACGATCTGGATTTAAAAGAGGCTATTGAGACAAAAAAAGTTAGAAAATATGTAACTGATTTTCCAAATGACATAACAGCGAATATGGAAGGTGTCATTGCAATCCCTCACTTAGGGGCATCAACTGAAGAAGCTGAAGAAAATTGTGCATTCATGGCAGTGAATCAAATTGTTGAATATATTGAAAATGGGAACATTACCAATTCAGTTAATTTCCCAGATATAAACGTCGACAAAAAAAATGCACCTCATCGAGTCACACTTCTTTATGATGCAAAAATTGATATCCATGATAAGGTTCATCCCTATTTTTCAAAAAAGGATGTTGTGCAATGCGTTGATCGAAAGAATAGTAAATATGGCTATACCATTGTAGACATGAATGACGAACTGAATCTTGACTTAATAAAAGCAATTCAAAAAATAGAAGGAATATTTAAGATTAGAGTCATTTAAAATGATGGCTACACGATTCTACATCAGTAAAATCGTGGCCATTTTTTTTATCAGTTTCAAGAAAAATATTGTATAATGAAAATAAGTAAAAATATTTTTTTTGGGGGTAGCATGAACAAGAATTTTCTCCCTAAATCAAAATATGGAATTTTATCAACGATGCTGATTGGTGTCTGCATACTTTATTTAATGCTCATTGCATTTTTGGATGAAGTTTATATAAATCTTGATTTTCTTGTCAGATGGTTTTATATATCGCTTTCGATTATGATTGGAATTGGTTGGATATCATCTTTTATTGGGACCATGCTCGGTATTTACACGATTATATGGAAAAAAGAAATCACTTTAATCCATTTAATGTGCATGTTTATAGGAATTTCTTTTACGATAACCGGTATTAAAGAGCTTATATTTAATTTTGAAGCATATTTTTAAAAAATAAGGGAGGGTTTATCATGATTTTTGTAACAGATTCTTGTTCAGATTTAACCAATGAGTTTGTCAAAGCTATGGATTTAAAAATAGTACCTTTGTCGGTCGAAATTGAAGGGAAATCCTATTTTCATTATCCTGACGAAAGAGAGCTAAAGATTAAGGATTTTTACCAAATGCTACGCGATAAGAAGATTGCTAAGACATCCTTAGTGAATGTCGGAACATTCCTTGATTTTTTTGAACCTTATGCAAAATCAGGCGAAGAGATTATCTACATTGCATTCTCATCAGCATTAAGTGGTACCTACCAATCCTCAGTTGTTGCGGTAGAGGAATTAAAGGAGAAATATCCTGATTCAAATATTCACCTAGTTGATACACTTGCAGCATCCATGGGTCAAGGATTACTCATTTGGTATGCTGATCAAATGAGAAAAAAAGGAAGTTCGATTTTAGAAATCAAGGATTGGCTCAATTCAAACAAACTAAACCTATGCCATTTATTTACAGTTGATGATCTAGGTACATTAAAGCGTGGTGGACGCCTAAGCGATACACAAGCATTCCTAGGTACACTACTTAAGGTGAAACCAATTCTTCATGTATCGAATGAAGGCAAGTTGGTACCACTGAAAAAAGCACGTGGAAGAGAATTTTCATTGGAATCTATGGTGGAATTGATGAAGGATAAAATCACAAGTCCTGAAAAACAAACCATCTTTATCTCCCATGGAGATTGCCTCGAAGAAGCAAAGAAGGTTGGAAAGTTGATTCAAGAAAAGTATAAAGTCAAGGATATATTTTATAACACAATTGGACCAGTCATCGGAGCACATTCAGGTCCTGGAACGATTGCAGTATTCTTTATGGGAAATCAAAGATAACAAAAAAAGGACTCAGTCCTTTTTTTCAGACTGTTGAAAAAGTACTTTTCATTGAGAAAGGTGCTTTTTTTGTTTATAATCGAAAAGTTATCCACAAAGTTGTGA
>JAUSOA010000227.1 GCA_030656435.1 Acholeplasmataceae bacterium
AAATCAAAAATAAAAAGCCGATTCTGAATTTCAGTTATGTACTGAAGTTTCAAAACTAGCTTTTATCAACAGTCTGAGGATGATATCAGCAATCTGATTCATCCTTTTTATTTATTTAAAATTATAAAATTTAAATTAATAACCAATCATTACAGCAATAATTAAGAAAAATACCGTCAAAACGAGTGTAATCACTTGCAGTTTATAGGTGAACTTAAACCATTTACCATAGCTCACTCCTGCTATTGATAAGCCAATTAGCAAAACTCCATTAGTAGGAAAAATCACATTGGTATATCCATCACCAAATACAAACGCTAAAATAGCGAGTTCCTTACTAATACCAATTAAAGATACCAAGGGCAGTAATAAAGGCATAATTAAAAAGGCTTTAGCAGAGGCTGAACCGATAAAAAATTGAATCACTAAGACCAATAGATAGATGAATAGAATACCAACAATAGCAGATCTACCATCCAATAAATTGGCAAGATAATATAAAATAGTGTCCATAATCATCGCCTCAGTGATGATGTGCTTCACACTCACAGCAAGCATTATCAAAATAAACGCAGGAGCAACACTGATCATTCCACTTAAAAATGTTTTTGCAGTAAATTTCATGCTTTTTGAAACGATTAATCCAGCAATCATACCACCAAATAAGAAGATAATTGCCATTATTGGAATTGATGGAATGGAAATATCGAAGAAAAGTTCAGCAAGTCCAGCACCGATGATTCCAACAAATAGAATTGCAAACATCCACATGAAAGATTTGAATACCACCTTTTCATTTGAAAATGGAAGGCTTTGATTGATGTCGAATTCTTTCGACTTATTCAAATCAATTTCATAGGTAGCTGATAGTTTAGGATTGTTTTCTATTTTCTTGGCATATCGAACTAAAAAAGTAGATAGAAGAAGATACATGATGATAAAAACGAAGATTCTATAGAGTGCACCACTTAAAATATTGGTTCCTGCAAGGCTAGATGCTATTCCTATCGAAAATGGATTGGTCACTGCTGATGCAAAACCAAATCCTGCAGCGAGCAAGCACATCCCAATGCCTGTTAATGTATCCCAACCCATGGATAGTGATAAAATAATCAGAATTGGAAGTAGTGCCATGGATTCTTCAAAGATACCAAAAAATGCTCCAAACATCATAAAAATCAAGGTTACCATGCGAAGTAGTAAATATTTATTGTCCTTAAATCTTTCAATCAGTCTCTTGATGACAACAATAATACCACCAGTTTTATCCATGACTGCAAAAGTCCCACCCAAGATGATTAAAAATAATCCAATCACAATGATATTGAGAGCGTCACTTCCCCATAAAACTTCAATGGGTGCAGTAAACCATCTCCAAAATGGATAACTGACATCAGAAAGCCAAGTAAAGCTTCCAGCAATGACATTACCATCGATATCTCTTGAATAAGAGCCTGCTGGAATAAAAAGAGTCAAAATTCCAGCTAAAACGATTAACCCTAGCAAAATATAGACGACATTCAAGAAAGCTTTTTTACTAATATGAAGTACATTGGGCTGTTCAGTCATATAAATACCTCTTTTTCATTTGAATTATAATGTTGTGATAAATCTTTTAAACTTGTTTTTATCCTTTGGAAGTTCAATTGGTTGAATTGTAATCTTAATTTCTACTTTTAAGTCTAAAGATGAGAGTTCATTTGTTAATCTATTTTCTAGTTGCTTGATGGAATAATCTATTGGAGCATCAATAACAATAGAAATATGTCCTATTTCATTTTGAAAAACTTGGAACTCTCTAATTAAATCACTTGTTGTTATGATCCATCTCGCAAAAAGATCAGGGAAAACATATTTCTTCTCATTTTTTGAATTATAGAAGTAGAGTAAATCGTCTCTTCTACCGATAATTCTTTCAATGGTTCTAAAATGTGAGCCACAGCTACACGGCTCATCTAGAACAATCATATCGTTTGTTTCATAGCGAATTAAAGGCTGTGCATAGTTAATTAAATTGGTAATAATCATTTGATGTCCAATGACATGAGGTTTCGTAATCAACTCTTTGTTTTCATCATAGAGTTCAACATAGACTAAATCCTCGTTGATATGAAGATTGCCTTTATGACAAGCAGAAGCCATTTGGCCCTCTGATGCTTGATATATTTCTATAACCTTGGTTTGAAATACTTCTTGAAAAAGTGCTTTATCTTCCTTCGTCAATACTTCAGCATAGGTTACTATTTTTTTCAGTTTTACTGTTAAGTGATGCTTTAGTGGGACTAAAAATCGTATGAGTGAGGGCGGAGCCATTAAAATATTTATCTTTTTCTGATTCATCATTTCGATAATTTCATGTGGTGGTGTCATCGTTGATAAATAGTTAAGCTTAATAAAAGGGGCATTGATATCATTAAATCCTTGTGAAAAAACACGTAGACAAAAAAGAATTCGCATCGGTAAATCAAAAAGTGATAATCCGCTCCTTGCTAAGAATACGGCAGGTAATCTCTTTGTCATTTTTTTAGGTGTGATATAAATCCCTTTATTACCAGAGGTACCGCTAGAAAGTCCAATCACGTAAAGTCCATTATAATACCCTAAATAGTCCTTATTCAATTCTTTTTCAACTGCGTAAGCAAGTATTTCATCTCGATCAATACCACAGGTGTTGAGCTTACTAAAATTTTCCATCATTATATTCTTATTAATTGTAGGGAATTGATTCAATTTCTTGAGTGTATCAAAGGATAAACCCTTATATAAATCAGCATAAAATGGACTATGTCTTTTTGCATAATCAATCATTTGACGAACAGATTTTGTTTGAAGCTTTTCAATTTGCTCCAAACTATACTTTTTTTGATGTTTTTTAAGGCGTAGATAATCAAGAATTGCTTGAATCATCATGCTCTCCCTTCAATTTCAGAAGCTTAGTGCTAAGTCCAATACGATTCATGATTGATGAATGTATCCATTCAATTCCATATTTAAACTGTTTCTTTTGCCAGAAGTATAAAACAAATCCCCAAAGCAAAGCTAAAAATAAACCATAAAGAATTGCACCAGGAATACCTAAACTGAAATCAAAGAATAAATTGATGAATTTAAAAAGAAGAGCACTAACAACAGATTCAATAAAGAATACGGATAATCCGGCAATACCGAATCTTGATAGGAAGATTGAAATAACATTTTTCTTTTGGTCCTTGTTGTCATAGACCTGATATGCAAAGAGTATCATTATTAAAAATAATCCAATTTGAATCACCATAATGAAATACCATGTTGGATCAATTGCACGCTCGAGCATTGTCTCTGGAGCGAAAATATATCCTAAAATGCCGATAACTAAATAGATTCCAGCAACAATCAATACATTTTTCTTCATTTGTTTAAAGCTTTGATGATAAATCATAGTTCCTACCCATGCACCAAATAGTGCAAACGCAAAGAAGGGTAAAATCGGGTTATTTTTAGCCACGAACCAATTAAGTAATAAGATTAAACCCATGTTTTGATTATCAAGTGCATTTAAATAGACGTTGTATAGTGGAATTCTTATATAGGAGATTACCATGAAAAAGGATGCCCCTAAAAGTAAATATAAAGTTATTTTTGGATTCTTTAAGTATCTACCAATAAACTTGAATAACAATCCTAATAAAATAACATTCATTCCAAGCATGACAAGACTATCGACATATAAAAATCTTGTTTGGGTTACTTTTTGGAAGCTTCCTTGATTGATTAAGGAAACGAATAAACTTTCATCCATAGCTCGTGATTCAAACAAAATAATTCCAGGACCTGTGAAAACGAAGTATAAATAAGCAATGACTAATAAGAAGGTACCACTCAAAACCATATATCTAGTTCTCTTTTCTAAACCGTGATCGAGCTTATTTATATAAGAAATCGTGTGAGATACTCCAGATACCATTGCAAAAAGTCCAGCAAACATTAAAAGAAATCCAATGAGAGTTATAATCAGCGTTGGATTATCTAAATCAATATCGTAGATATCCTTATAAAAATAGAAAGCAGTATGCAATACAAGAACCATGAAAATACCAAGACCTCTTAGAAAATCTAGACTAAAATAGTGCTTTTTCAATGATATATCCTCCCAAATCTGTTTAACTTAAATATATCACAAGATAGACCATTTTAAAATAAAAAACCAGCACAATTTACCTTGCTGGTTTATGTCTTTACAACTGACTTAATTGACAATCTGAACAATAGCCATAAACTGTCATATCATGATGGGTTATTTTAAAATGATGTTCCTTCGCTACTTGATCTGCAATATGGTCTAAATGGCAGTCAATCTCATACATTTTTTGACAACCTAAACAAATCATATAATGGTGATGATCCTTTTTGTTGATATAGTAATATGCAGTGTTCTTCATGTTGCTCTTTGAGACTAAACCTTGGATGAAAAATGTATCTAAAGTTCTATACACAGTTGAAAGATTCATCGTGTGATCAGGAAGCTCTGTAAGTATCATTTCAGCACTTTTTGGTTGCTCAGTTTTTGCAAGTAAGTCTAAGATCATTTTTCTTTGCTTCGTCATTCTCATTTTTATTTTCTCCTTAAAATGAATTTAACTACAAATAAAGATAAAAGCAGTAAAGCATACATGACAACAATTGTTGAGCCTACTGGAATTTCTAAAGGATGTGCTATAAATACTCCCATAACAACAATCACAAAGGATGATATCATTCCAAATAGCAATGTGTTTTTAAAGCTTTTTGTTAACTGACTAGCGATAACTGAAGGGAAGACGACGAGTGCAGAAATTAATAAAGTTCCAATTGTTCTTACCCCAACTACAATGAAAAATGCAGTTAATCCAGCTAAAACATAGCCTAAAATCTGAACATTGACCTTTGAAAACTTAGCATAGTTTTGATCATAGGTAATCATGAAAAGCTTTCTATAGAAGACTAGTACAAAGATACTGATTAAAATAGTGATGATAATCGATAGCACCATATCAGCAGTAGTTGCAGTAAATATATTACCTACTAACATACTTTCAATCGATATATTAAAACCTTGTCCCTTTTTTACTAAAATCAAACCAATCGCAAAGGAAACAGAAGAGACAAGTCCGATGGCTGCGTCAGCATTAATTGCTTTTGTTTGTGATAAATACTTAATTAGTAATGATGCAAGGATTACAAAGGGGATTGCAATCAGTAGTGGTTCACCTGAAAGTAATACTCCTAGGATAATACCTGCAAAGCTCACGTGAGCAAGTCCATCTGCAATCATTGCCTGCTGGTTTAAAACAAGATATGGGGATAGTAGTGCTGCTGAAAATGACAAAGCGATTCCAATGATTAAAGCATTTTGAATAAATTCGTATTGTAGGAAATTAAGCATGATGATGCCCCTTATGCTCAAAAGCATGAAATGCCTTATAGCTTCCAAAGAATTTGACGGTCTGATCGACATACATCGTCAAACAATCCTCTTTAACAGCGTCAGTCAAATCGTGAGTCACATGAATGATTGTCATTTGATTTTCTGTCTGTAGTTTGTGAAGTAGCTGATAAAACTTTTCTCTAAATGATGGATCTAATGCAGATGTTGGTTCATCTAGGATGAGTAAATCAGGTTTAGAAATTAAAGCCCGAATCAGAAAGACTCTTTGCTGTTGACCACCAGATAAAAATGCCATACTCTCTTTATATAATTGAGGAATTTCCATCAATTTTAACCATTCAGTGATCAAATCACAATCCTCTTTAGAAGGAATCAGCTTTTGTTTAACAAATCCACTATAAATAACCTCTCTAACAGTCATCGGAAGATTGGTTTTCGTATTGAGCTTTTGAGGAAGATAACCCATTCTTATGCTATTGTTAATAATCACACCGTTAGTCGGCTTTAATAAACCAACTAGAAGCTTAACCAATGTCGTTTTCCCACTACCATTAGGTCCAACGATATGCAGAAAATCACCTTTATCAATTTTAAAATTTACATCATGAAGTGCTTGAAATTTTCCAAATGAAACGTCTACATCCTTGTATTCAATCATTTTCTTATACTGAAGCTCCACCTAGTGCTATTTTTAAGTGATCAAAATTCATCTGAAGCAATGAACTATAGGTGACTCCATTCTCCATTTCTGTTTTTGTGACATTATGAAATCCGTGCAGTACCAATAAATTTAAAACTATATTATCCTTAGCAAGTTCATTTTTTATTTTATTCGCAGCTTTTGGTTCAACAAGTTCTTCAATAAATAAATAGTTCGTGTTCGCTGCCTTAACGGCATTGACAAAGCTAATCAGCTCAGCGCTTGTTAAATCTGCATCTGGCTTGAAATCTGTGAATAAAGATACAATATTTAAATGATATCTTTCAGCAAATGATTCCATTGCATTATGACCAGCGAAATAGATGGTTGAATCTTCATAGTCCTCTAGATATTCGCTTAATTCATGATGAATTTCTTCAATAATCGCTATGTATGCATGCGCGTTTGCTTCATAATAAGCTCTATTTTCTGGATCGATTTCAATGATCTTTTCAAGAATTGCTTCAATCAATTGAACTGCAGTTGTAGGATCAGTCCAAAAGTGGATATCATCATCGTGATCGTCATCTTCGCCAAGCACTGTAGAAAGCTTTGAGGTATGACCTACATGATCATCATGGTGATCGTGTTCCATAAGTTCATAAGCAGTTGATAGATTCAAAACAATGGTATTTTCGCCACCAATCTTCGTCTCATCCTTAATCCAAGTATCGATTTCAAGACTTGTAAAGATGAATAACTTGGATTCCTTAATGGCAACCATGTCTCTACTTGTTGCCTCGTAGTCGTGGATTTCAGCTCCTGGCGGTATCAGTAGACTCACCGTCATTTTATCACCAACGATTTGTCTTGCAAAGTCGTATTGTGGGAACAGCGTTGTTACAATATCAGCTTTCTTACTATTTGTGCAGGAAGCCAGTAGTATTAGTGTTACAATGATAAAGATAAAGCTTGCAAATTTTTTCATATACATATACCTCCTTGTTGCGAACAATTCGCATTATAGTATAGCATATTAAACACTATTTGCAAATAATTCGCAATAAAAAAATAAACTCTAAACAATTCGCACAAAAACTACTTAAAAAAATTGAAATCAAATAGAAAAAATGATATAATGAAGACCTAAACATGAGTGGGATGATGATTTCCACTCATTTTATTGAGGTCAAAATGAATTTAGAAAAAATCAAAGAAAAGTTAATACCTATTTTAGAAAGAAGTGGACTCTCAGTCTATTCAATTCGAACGAAAAAAGAGTTTGGTGAAAAGATTGTTGAGATTCTTATCGATACTGAATCTATGGAAATCAATGATCTTGAAAAGATTCATCTTGAGTTTGTTGATACACTTTCAGATGACGATCTAGACCCGAATTACTTCTTAGAGCTTTCCTCACTAGGTGCAGAAAGACCACTGAAAACAAAGGAAGAAGTTTTTAAGGCTATTGGTAGATATATTTATTTAGAATCACCAAAATATAAGGGGTTAGGTACACTTGTTTCCTTGGTAGATGATATACTATTAATAGAGATTAATGATAAGGGTCGTATTAGAAAAATTGAAATCAAGTTTGATGACGCAAAGAAAATGCGTACTGCCATCAAGTTTTAGGAGGATATATTATGATCAGTAAAGAATTTTTTAAGAATATTGAAGCGGTTGCTGATGAAAAAGAATTAACGCATGACCAGGTTTTAGAAGCGTTTGTTCAAGGAATGATTGCAGGCTGTAAGAAGGCACATGATGTGCGTTCATGCCGTGTTGAAATCAAGGAAGAAAAGAGTGAGATTTTAGTTTATAAGCAACATCTTGTCGTTGAAGAATATTCAATGGATGCAGATAAAAACTACTCACAAATGCTCATTGACGAAGCAAAAGCAATCAATTCACGTGCTAAAGTTGGTGACATTATCGAAGAAAAGATTGATCCTAAAGATTTCGGGCACTTTGCTGTTCGTGATTTTAAGAGCAGACTCAATGAAACATTGATTAACATGCAAAAGGAAAATCTTTATAAGCATTTCAAGAAGTTCGAGCACGAAATGATTTCTGCACGCGTTATTGATGTTGCAGATGAACATTATCGTCTAGATATAGGTAAGGATTTAACAACCTTATTGCCAAAGAAAGAAGCACTTCCTAAGGATAAATTCCACGTAGGTGACTATGTTAGAGTCTATGTATCTGATGTTGAAATGAAAACAAAATGGCCTAAGGTCTTTGTCAGTCGTTCACATCCATCTCTAATCATTCGTCTACTAGAAAGCTTTATTCCAGAAATTAAGGACGGTATTATCGAGGTTATGGGTATTTCTCGTGATCCAGGAGATCGTTCAAAAATTGGTGTAAAATCAAATGACCCTAGAGTTGATCCAATCGGAGCATGCGTTGGTGAAGGTGGATCAAGAATCCGCGAAATCGTCAAGGCTTTATCCGATGAAAAAATCGATTTGTTCCGTTGGAGTGATAACGAAAAGGAACTTATTGCAAATGCACTTCAGCCCGCTGAAGTGATC
>JAUSOA010000234.1 GCA_030656435.1 Acholeplasmataceae bacterium
CTTATTTGTCGATAGGGGAAGATTCCACTTTCTTTGTTCACTGGTTTCCTCGAATTCAACAATAATTAAGGATTCCTTTTGATCGAGTTTTTTTCCTGTCATCAAATAGAAGGGCACTCCCTTAAAGCGTGGTGTATTCACAAAAGCCTTTAAAAAGACAAAGGTTTCTGTTTTTGAGTTAGGAGCTATATTTTTTTCCTCTAGATATCCATCATATTGAGCAAAAATAAGTGAATCCTTATCAAAGGATAAATGCTTTAATACACGAACCTTTTCGTTTTTAACATCCTCAGAGAAATAGCTCATTGGAACTTCCATAGCAATCATCGAGAGCATTTGAAGCAAATGAGATTGTACCATGTCCTTCAAGGCACCTGAGTGATCGTAGTAACCTGCTCTACCTAAAATACCGTCTGTTTCCTTAGCGATAATCTTAACGCTTTTAATCGAGCGATTATGCCATATTTCTTCAAAGATGCGATTTGCGAATCGAACCATCATTATATTTTGAATCATTTCCTTACCTAGGTAATGATCAATACGATAAATTTGCTTTTCATCAAAATAGTTCCATAGCATTTCGTTTATTTCTTTTGCACTATTTAGGTCATGTCCAAATGGTTTTTCAAAGATAATGGATTGATTGACATCACCCATGGAGACCAATTTAGACTCATTAATATTTTTAGAAACGATTGGGAAAAGCTCAGGTCCAATCGCAAGATAAAAGAGTTCTCTTGTATGCTCATGCTTTTCACTCTTAATTTTTTCCACTAAGTCTTTATATTCATTTAAATTGGTAATCTCTATTTGATGATATAAAACAATTTTTTCAAGTGTTTTTAAATCCAATTTTGTGGTTGCTGATTCTTGCATATACTCTAAATAGCTTTGTGTGTTATAAGCTCTTCTACCTAGTGCAACAATCATCATCTTTTCGGTTATCTTTTTTCTCTTGTATAATTTCGCAAGTGCTGGTAATAATTTTCTTGATGTCAAATCTCCTGTAGCTCCAAAAATGGTTATAATTAGATCCTTCATTATTTTTTATACACGGCGTGTCCACCGAATTCCTTTCTCATCGCTGCGACAACCTTTTCTCCAAATAAATCCTCATCTCTTGACTTATATCTAGCATAAAGAGATTGTGTGATAACTGGTAGCGAAACCTTGTATTTAAGTGCTTCCTCAATCATCCACATGCCTTCACCAGAATCATCGATTTTTCCTTGAATCTCAGAAAGTTTTGGATCTTTCGCAAATGCACTGTGAATATATCCAATTAATGCTGATTCAATGATGGAACCATGGTTCCACATTTTAGCTATTTTTTCATAATCAAGCTCAAAAGGTGAAGCTTCTAGTAAATCAAATCCTTCGCCGATTGCTTGCATCATGCCATATTCAATTCCGTTATGGACCATTTTGACAAAATGTCCAGACCCAGGCTTTCCAACATAGGAATAACCATCCTTGACCGATAAATCTAAAAAGAGTGGTTCAAGAAAATCAACAACTTCTTTTTCTCCACCTACCATTAGACATGCACCATGTCTTGCTCCATAGGTACCACCGCTTGTTCCTACATCGATAAAATGAATTCCTTTACCCTTAAGTAGGTGAAATCTCTTAATAGAAACGTTAAAATTTGAGTTACCAGCATCTACAATAATATCCTTTGGTAGGAGATGTGGAATGATTTGTTCAATGACGGTATCCACTTTTTGATTTGGAACAAAAAGCAATAAAATATGTCTTTCCGCTGCATCTCTTCTTAGTAAATCAGATAAATTACTTACAGTAGGAATCCCGAAGGTTTCAAACTCAGCTCTCGCTTTTTCATTCACATCATAACCAATAACTTGATGTCCGTGATCCTTTAAATTGAGTGCAATATTGGTGCCCATTTTACCTAGGCCAATTAGTTTTATTTTCATTTTTTTCTCTCCTTTAACATTTATGTTTGACTATCCCATGCATGCCACAAAAAATGGGACACGATGGAACGATAGGGACTCCATTTTAGACTTAATTCTTCAATTTCTTGATTGGTCAAATTTGGAGATTCATAGATTTTTTTCAAAGCATTTCTAAGTCCTAAATCTAATACTGAAAAAACATCTTCTCTACCCAGTGAAAACATCAAAAACATTTGAGCACTCCAAACACCGATTCCTTTGACTTGAACAAGCATTTGAATAACTTCCTCGTTAGATAATTGATCCAATTTTGATAAATCGACCGTGCTCATTATCACACAATCTGCTAAGGATTTTAGATATTTGATCTTTGGGTATGATAATCCAATTCCTCTAAGTTCTTTTTCATCAGCATTAATAATCTTCTCTGGTGTGATTTGATTTTCTAATAAAACTCTAAGTCTTTGATAAATGACACCTGCAACCTTAGATGATAATTGTTGAGCAATAATGACTCCTGCTAAGGATTGAAAATAGTCTTCATCAATATTGACAATGATTTCTTCTTTTCTTGAAAATAGATTCTTTAATTTGGGATCCTTTTGAATTAAATAATTTATTTCACTTGAATTCTGATGGTATTTTAATTGCTTCATAAAAACCTCTTCCGTCCATGATAATTATATCATGTGCAAATAAGAAAATACGAATTATCGTTTACTAAATTAACATAAAACTATTTTACTCTATTTTATTTGACTTTCAAAGTAAAAGAGCTATAATCATAATTAAAAGGAGCAAAAATATATGGATTTGTTGATGATTTTACTAATTATTTTTGGATCACTACTCGCATTGTTTTTAATTTACTATCTCATGAAAACGAATAAAAAATATTTGATTCCAACGCTAATCTTTGTCCTCTTTGGATTCACTCTTATTTTGCTATCACAAAATATAGAAACAGGTGGTGGATTTCTCGATGTCATTTATATGCTATTTGGTATTTTTTCCATCATTGTTGGAGTCATTGTTGGATTGGTTATTTTAGTTGTAAGACAAATTCAAGCAAAAAAATAAGGATATAGCGCATGCTATATTTTTTTATATAATTTTTAATCTAAGTGGTAAAATATGATTAAAGACTTCAAAGGATGTGTACTTATGGAAAAACAAAGCTATAGTTCAATACGTAATGTTATCTATGCTAAGCATGGGATGGTAGCAACCTCAGAGCCTCAGGCAGCGCAAGCAGGACTTGATATACTAAAAAAAGGTGGAAACGCAATCGATGCTGCAATTGCTGTTGCTGCATGCCTCACCGTAACAGAGCCAACCTCAAATGGGATTGGTGGCGATAATTTTGCATTAATTTGGCATAACCGAAAACTTCACGGACTCAATTCTAGTGGTCATGCTCCAACCTCTTTATCATTATCAGAATTGAAGAAAAAGGGAATCAAAGAGATACCTAAATATGGCTTTATTCCAGTCACTGTTCCTGGAGCTGTTGCAGGATGGGCTGAGATATCAAGAAAGTTTGGAAAGCTTTCCCTTAAGGATTGCTTAAAACCAGCCATTGATTATGCTAGAAATGGGTTTACCGTATCTAAAACTGTAGCATATTACTGGAAGGCAGCAAATCTAATATATCAAAAGCAATTTAAGCATGAAATGTTTCAATATTGGTTTGATACATTCACTAAAGATTTAGCAATTCCTAAGGCTGGAGATATATGGACACTTAAGGATCACGCATACACACTTGAGGAAATCGGTGAAACGATTGGTCAATCCTTTTATCGAGGCAGAATTGCTGATGAAATTGATGCCTACTCAAGAAAATATGATGGATACATTCGTAAATCAGATTTAGAGAAATTTAAAGCTGAATGGGTTGAACCAATCTCAACAAGCTATAAAGGCTATAATGTGTGGGAGATTCCACCAAATGGACAGGGTATAGTCGCCTTAATGGCATTAAACATCGCTGAGAATTTTGAATTTAAGGATAAAGAACTAATATCAACTTACCATACACAAATTGAAGCTTTGAAGCTTGCATTTGCTGATGGCTTTAATTATGTTACTGACATCAAGGACATGAAAACATCAACTCAATCCTTATTATCTAAAACCTATGCTTGGAAAAGATCCAAAGAAATTACAAAGGATGCAATGATTCCAAATTGTGGTAAACCTATTGGAAGTGGTACAGTTTATATTGCTACTGCTGATGAGGAGGGGAACATGGTCTCCTTAATTCAAAGTAATTATATGGGATTTGGCTCAGGACTAGTTGTTCCACATACTGGAATAGCACTGCACAATAGAGGACATAATTTCTCATTGGATCCAACATCTATTAATGTGCTTGCACCCAATAAAAAACCATTTCACACCATCATTCCTGGCTTTCTAACTAAGGGTAGAGAGGCGATTGGACCATTTGGTGTTATGGGTGGCTTTATGCAACCACAAGGTCATTTACAAGTGATTATGAATATGCTTGACTTTGGATTAGATCCCCAAGAGGCACTAGATGCACCAAGATGGCAATGGATTGAAGGTAAAAAAGTATTGGTTGAACCTGAGATTCCTTTAAAGATTATTCACGGACTAATCAAAAAAGGCCACGAGATTGTTGTTGAAAACAATCGCGGTACCTTTGGTAGAGGTCAAATTATTCTAAGAAACCCACTCACCGGTGTATACACTGGTGGAACAGAAAAACGAGCTGATGGCACAATAGCATCCTATTAAGACTTCTGCGGAAGTCTTTTTTTTAGCTCTTTTTAAGTTTATTCAATCTAAACGGTAGGACAAATAGTCCAATAATCAAAAAGAGTGGAAATAATACCATCGTTAATATAGGTATCAAAATTTCATTTAAAATGTTGCTCTTCTTGACATGTCTAAATGTTAATGTTTCCTTTAGAAGTCCTAAGGATATTCCCATTGAGTTTGTCATGGTGATAACCTCACATGCTGATAGAATAGCTTTCGCTTTATACTTCCCATATTTTTCGATTAACTTATTGTAAAACTCTTGATCAACAGTTTCCTTGTTAAATGCATAATCCTTAGCAAAAAGAACAGCAATGCTTTCCTCAGCTGGAACATTTTCAAGATCACCTGCAAGTAGCTCTTTAATCTCTATATCTGTCATCCCAGCACTTAATGCAAGTTTCGTGTGTACATAGGAACACATCACACAACCATTGACCTCAGTAACTGCAAGCATGATTCGTTCTTTTAACTTTAAATTCATTGCTTTCTTCTTCTTTAAACTCTTTAATGTGAGAAAGCCTAAAGCAGCCCTAAAAACAATTGGGACATGCTCAAATACATTATATTTTCTTTTTTCGTATTTACTCAATTGATAACACCTCAATTTATTCTATCATGCGTGATATTTTTGATCCTTTGCAACGCTTGAAATAAAAGGCAATTTGGCTTGAAAACGTATGCATACTTTATTATACATTATTAATAAACCTTTCTATTTTTATAAACAGGACTTTTAAGACAAGTGTGGCTTATATCCTCTTTATAACAATTGAATATAGAAGTTATTTCATGTATAATCTTTTCATGAGGAGGTTTTTATCTATGTATGAACTGATTAACAAATTTATCGATAAACTGATTCATGAATCGACACCAGATAAGCCTATTTGGAATATAGAATCTATCAACGCTGGCAAAGCTCCACATTGGAACTATATTGATGGCTGTATGATGACTTCTTTAATTGAGTTATACAAAGAAACCAATGATTCTAAATATATGAATTTCGTCTCTAAATTTATCGATTATTATGTATTTGAGGATGGATCGATTCGAGGATATCAGATCGAAAACTATAATGTCGATGATATTTGTGAGAGTAGAGTGCTTTTCGATTTATATCGTTTAACCAATAACAAGAAATATTTAAAGGCAATCGAACTCACCTATACACACATTCAAACACAACCTAGAACCGATGAAGGAAATTTTTGGCATAAAAAAATCTATCCAAATCAAGTCTGGTTAGATGGTCTATTTATGGCACAACCCTTTTATACAAGATATGAAACTAAATTCAATAACAAAAGAAATTATTCTGATATCGTTAACCAATTCAAAAATGTTAGAAGGTTAATGTTTGATGAAAATAAAAAGTTATATTATCATGGATATGACTCCAAAAAATCAATTTTTTGGGCAAATCCAGTCACTGGATTATCTAAGAATTTTTGGTTAAGAGCCATCGGTTGGTTTGTAGTTGCGATTGTTGATGTCGCCGGTTATATGGATGATGAAGATATCAAAAATAGTTTCTTCTCTCCTCTTTTAAAAGAGATAGTCGATGGACTTCTAGCTCATCAAGAACAAAATTCAAAAATGTTTTATCAAGTTGTTGATCAAAGAGATAGAGAAGGAAATTACCTTGAAGCCTCTGGTAGTGCACTCGTAAGCTATGCGATTCTAAAAGGGGCACGATTAGGTTTACTGAGTAAAGAATACGAACAAATTGGGCTAGATATCTTTAATGGTATTCAAAAGATGTATCTAACTGAAAAAAATGGAGACTTAAATCTTGGTGGTATATGCTTAGTTGCTGGTCTTGGACCCGAAAATAATCTAAGACGTGATGGGACGTATGCATATTACATTTCTGAACCTATCGTTGAAAATGATGCTAAGGGTGTTGGCCCATTAATTATGGCTTACACTGAAGCGATTAAAGCACTAAAACATAAGTGAAAAATAAAAAAAGGACCAGACTGTTGATAAAAGCTAGTTTTGAAACTCCAGTATATTGCTGAACTTCAAAATTGGCTTTTTATTTTTGATTTTTCGAGTTATTTTTCTATAAATCCTTAAAAAATATGAAATCACAGTAGACTTGGACTCAAGTTCTGATAATCTTAATGCCATTATTTTCATATTCATGCATGAAAAAGCGAGCGATATATGATCGCTTACTTTTTTAAGTCCTCGATAATGTGTGTATCTTCCACCGTGACGTTCTTTGAAATCACCAAAATCTCTTTCAATGGTTTCCTTCCTAAGTGCATAT
>JAUSOA010000246.1 GCA_030656435.1 Acholeplasmataceae bacterium
CAAATGCTTAAAAAATACAAAATAAACTCGATAGAAGATAAAAAACATGCAATTAAAGAAATCATACAAGAAATTGTTTTAAGCGGATTATCCAGAGCTAATTTCTTTAAAGATGCTGCATTTTATGGCGGGACAGCTTTAAGAATTTTTTATAATTTGGATCGTTTCTCAGAAGATTTGGATTTTTCCTTGTTGATTAGTAATCCTGATTATGATTTTGATCACTATATTTCATTTGTTAAAAATGAGGTTGAGTCATTAGGTCTTAAATTTGAGGTTGATGAAAAAAAGAAAGTGAAACAAACCCAAATTAAATCTTCTTTTTTAAAGGGAAATACAAGAGAACAATTTTTAGTGTTTTACCCAGATCAAAACCACGATCTTGCTATTTTACATGCTGATGAAAAAATAAAGGTAAAATTCGAAATCGATACAGATCCTCCTAAATACGCGAACACAGAAATTAAGTACAGACTATTACCATATCCATACCAAGTGAGAATCTACGATTTACCATCATTATTTGCTGGTAAAATTGATGCAGTTCTTTGTAGAAATTGGGGAAAAAGATTAAAAGGAAGAGATTTTTATGATTATGTATATTTTTTATCGATGGAGATAGGTGTTAATATAAAACACTTAAAATACAGATTAGTTCAATCTGGGTATATTGATAATGCTTTTGAACTAACTAAAGAATCACTAGTTCATTTACTTAATCAAAGATTCGATGAAATTGATTTTGAAGAAGCTAAAAAAGATGTAGCTCCCTTCATAGCTAATTTAAATAAACTTGATTTGTGGAGTAAAGAATTCTTTAAAGAGATAACCAAAAATATTATAATAAGCTGAATGTATGAATAAGACAAAAAAAACCAGTTCGCTGGTTTTCTTATTTTTTGATCTCTTCAACTATCGATAATGCACATTTTCTACCTGTTGATAAACCAATGGTTACATTATATCCACCAATAGGACCATGTAAATCTACTGTTTCACCGATAAAATATAATCCTTTAATTTTTCTAGATTCCATCGTATTTGGATCTAACTCTTTTGTTAGCACTCCACCAGCATTTACGAATGCCTTTTCCTTAGTTTCTACAGCATCAATTTTTACAGGAAATGAAATGAGTAATTCTAGTATTTTAGCAATATCTTTTTTAGATATTTCATTCATATTCTTATTGGATACATTTGCCATATCCAATACCTTTTTCGCTAATCTTTTTGTAGTTAAAGATTCAAGAACTTTAAGAATTTGAACCTTTTGATTATCAATTGAATTCATTTGTCTAATTACTTCATCATCCTTGTGATCTGTGATGTTAAATACCAAGGTGACATCACCTTCAAGAAGTTCATCATATACAAATTCTGATATTTGCAATATAGCAGGCCCCGTCAATCCGAAATGTGTAAAAAGTAAACCACCATGACTTGATATTTTAGTACCTCTTATTTTTACAGTTGTATGAAGAATCGAAACACCCTGTAAATCAGATAAAGCTTCTTTAACATAGGATGCATATAAATAGGTTTCAGCTGGAGTAAATGATTTATACTCAAGCCCTAATTTGGATGCGAAAACTAAACCATCTCCACTGCTACCTGTTGATGGATAAGCATTCGATCCAGTAGCAACAATCACTCTTCTCGTTAAAAAGTCTTCATTACTTGTTTTTAGGATAAACCCATCCTCTGATTTAAAGATATCTTTAACACTATGATGAAATTTAAGCCTACTCATATTTAAATTTTTCGTCAAGACTTCAAATACACTCGAGCTTTTCATGGTTTCAGGGAAATATTTAAAGTTTTCCTCTAAAACTAGATTTAAGCCGTTTAACTTAAAAAATTCAATGATTTCAGGGGAACCGAAATCCTTGATTGCAGGATATAAAAATCTTTTATGTTTAAATGTTAAGGATTGGATAAAATCTTCTTTAGATAAAGCATTGGTGATATTACATCTTTTTCCACCAGTCAGTAGAAGCTTTTTTCCGACCTTGTCATTTTTTTCTAATAATAGGTAATTGATTTTATTTTGTTCGAGGATATTTGCAGCCATCAATCCAGATGGTCCTCCACCAATTACAATCGCGTCATAAATCATAGTATTCTCCTTATTCACACAACAACAATTATAACATAAAAAAAATCTCCACTAAGGAGATTAAATCATTTTATTTTCAACTAGATAATCCTCAATTTGTTTCATGTAAATTGGATTTTCGCTTTCGACTCTCATCACAAATGAGGAACCCTTAGATAACCCAAGGCTCATAATCGCCATAATTGATTTCGCATCAGCAACAAAGTCCTTATGAATTAAATAGACATTGGCTGGAATACTTGACATAAAACGCACAAAATTAGTCGCTGGTCTAGCATGTAGACCATTTTCTGCAGCTAAGACAAATTTCTTTTCCATAGATTGCTCCTTTAAATGTGGATCGATTTCTTTAACTCTAAGAGGACTTGCTCTTCACTTTCTAATTCTAACACATTTAAAGCGATTTGTTGCAAATCCTTAAAATTCATTGTTGAAATGACCTTTCTCATTTTTAAGACTTGAGTTGGTGTCATGGAAAGTTCTGTAACACCAAGACCAATCAATATTGGTCCTGCATTTAAATCTCCACCCATTTCACCGCATACCGAAGTCCAAAGTCCATGTTTCTTTGCAGCATCAGTGACCATCTTGATGAGCTTTAAGATTGCAGGATTAAATGGTTGATATAAATAGCCTACAGATTCATTCATCCGGTCAGCTGCCATCGTGTATTGAATTAAGTCATTGGTACCAATCGAGAAGAAGTCAACATGCTTAGCAAGACTATCTGCCATTAAGGCAGCAGAAGGGATTTCAATCATGATTCCTAATTCAAATGGATTATATTTTATCTTTTTATTATCTAATTCCTTTTGAACAGATAGAACGATGGATTTCGCTTCTAAGAATTCACTTAAGGTAGCAATCATTGGAAACATGATTTTTAGGTTTCCATAAACGCTAGCTCTGATTAATGCCCGTAACTGTGTTTTAAATAATTCCTTTTCATCTAGAGATAATCTTATAGCCCTTTTACCTAAAAAGGGGTTCATCTCACTAGCCATTTTTAAATAAGGAAGATTTTTATCGCCACCAATATCTAGCGTACGAATAACTACTGGTTTTGGATTCATTTTTTCTAATACACGCTTGTACTCTTCAAATTGCTCTTCTTCAGTAGGAAATGTTTGATGGTCTAAATATAGAAATTCAGTTCGATATAACCCAATACCGTCAGCATCATTATCTAAGATATGATTTAAATCCTTAGAGGAACCAATATTTCCAGCTAAAGTGATTGGGTGTCCATCTTTAGTCTCACTTTGAATTCCAATCATTTTTTCTAATGCTTTATTAGCTAAGGCATATGCCTTTTCCTTCTTGATATATAAAGACTTAATTTCATTATCATAATCATCGATGATCTCACCTAAGATACCATCTAAAATAATCTCTTGTCCATTCTTTAATACTTTCATGATATCCTTCGCACCAACAAGAGCAGGAACTCCTAATAAACGAGCGATAATCGCGCTATGAGAGGTTTTACCACCAGTCTCTGTAGCGAAACCCAAAACATACTTAGGATCGATTTGAGCGGTTTCAGAAGGGGTTAATTCATGAGCGATTAAAATGACTTTTTGGTTGATTGCAGCAAGGTCGATAATCTTGATATCGAACGCATTCTTTAAAATTCTATTGAAAACATCCATTAAGTCGCTTGCTCTTTCTCTTAAGTATTCATCATCAAGTGCTTGGAATAAATCGATAAAACCTGAAACAACCGTCTTTAATGCATAGGAAAGGTTAACGGATTCGTTCTTTATTTTTTTATGAACTGCACCCTTGATTTCAGGATCTTCAGTAATCATTAAATGTGCTTCAAAAATCTTAGCAGTTTCAACACCAAACTTTTTTTCCGCAAGTTGATATAGATTAGATAGTTGTTCTTTAGTTTTTTCAATTGCTTCATCAAACTTTTGAATTTCAAGATTGATATCAGTAATTGTCTTTTTAGAGGTATCTATTGAATAATCCTCAAGTTTTAAGACCTTACCAATTGCATATCCTTCAGAAACTGGAGTACCTTTGATCATAACGATTTCCTCACATTCATTGCTTGTACGACAAGCTCATATTTGTTTTGGTTCTTATAGCTAATTGTATATTCGAATATTTTTCCATTTTCTAGATAACTGATTTGTTCAGTTTTGATGGTTGGTTCACAATCCTTCATTTCGAGTCGTTTGGCATACTCGCCAGTGATGAGGATTGCTTTTATTTCTTCAATTGAAGATGTGATTTGATAGTTCAGTACATTGGTTATATAGCGATAAATTGAATTTTCTACTATTTTCTTTGTTAGAGGTATTAATGAAGACGGAAGATAACTTTCTTGAATTGCTAGCGGAACTTGATCCTTTTTTCTAAGACGGATCAGTTTATAGACATCATCATTTTCTTCAATATTCAGCTTTGTTGATATCCACTCATTTGCTTGAATCTTCTCAAATAGAAGAACTTCGTTTTGAACAGTGCCACCTGTGGATGAGACTTCATCTGTAAAGCCCATGAGTGTATTGAATACTTTATATAGCTTTTGTTCAGAAATAAAAGTCCCTACATTATTGACTCTGTAGAGCTTTCCTTGATTGACTAATATATCGATTGCTTTTCTAACAGTCATTCTTGATATATCAAGCGATAAAGAGAGATTTCTCTCTGATGGAATTAAGGTATTCACTTCTTGGGTTTTGATGATTTTTTCAATTTCATCAATAACAATCATATATTTAGGGATATCTGGAATCAAAAGAACACCTCTAACTGGTATATACCACTTGACTTTATTATATCGAATATTAAAGATAAGTCAAGTGATATATAATATGAAAACATGACGTATCAAAATGAAAAAGGATGCCATATTGGCATCTTAATCCAAACGATCTCAAATATTTATATAGGATAGATAACATAGTCCATCGCACAATCATATAAAATAATTTTTTTTTGAGTAGTTTTTTTCTTTATGTACATAAATGGTCTATAGATTCGTTTATATTTTAATTAGCTAGTCCTAAACTGGCTACACTCATTACAACAATTGACCTCACAAATTATTCACCTTATTGTACTAACTCAATATCGCCTTCTGTTGATAGCTCTAAGAATAAAATACTTCCTTCACTTATTGATTTTATATTATCAATAATTTTCATGTTTTTGAGTATAAATTGATCTAATTTAGGGAGAATAATAAATGTATTATAATATAACCCATTTAACATATATTGTTGGTAAATCAGATAGCCTAAAATATCATTGTCTTCTAAAATAGTTTTAAGATGTCTGAGTCTTAAGTGCATGTTTATGCCACCTGTAGTTATTCCTTTTAATAAAAAGCTTGCGAAGAAGAATAGAAAATCAGAATATATGCTTTCAAAATAAACTAGCACAAGTATTAAAGCAATTGAGTAGATGAGCGATAACAAGCTAAATATACTTAGTTGCAATACATTCAGGTTATATCTTTTTAACACTTTATGCTTATCTGAAAAGACACTATCAAGAAGATCTTGATCAACTTGAATTTGTGTATATTCACAGTTAAATGTTTTAATGATGTCCTCTATAAAAACTTTTTGGTCTTTTATAAATATCGTTTTTACTTTATAAATGTTGGTTAATAAATCACCGATATCGAACAAAAAATTACCCATTAACAAAAACGTTCTGAATCGCTTTATATCTAGATTAGTTTTAAATAAAACAATTTTTGAAATAATGAATATTATAGCTAAGGAAACATACAGAATCAAAAGAGATAAGATATTATTGAATCCCTCCAAAAATGCTTTATTTACTAGAAACAGTAAAATCAACAAGTTCAAACTTAGCGAGAATAAATAAGTCATTATTTTTATTTTCTGATATTGTTTTTTGAATTTATCTATTTTTATTATTTTCATTTTTATCACCTTAACTATAAATTTCATCAACAATTTTATCATAAAAATAATCAACAACTATACTAGCCCCAACCACTGCAACTATCACAACACCAATAGGTGCTCCAACACCAGTTGAAGTTAGAATGCCTGCAACCAAAAGAGCGGCTGCTGTTGTTGCAAGTAAATTGCCATTCTCAAGCATAATTGCTGTTCTATACTCATTGTCGTCTAATCCTAAGGATGAATAGTAAGACTCATACATGATAGCTGATGCAATTGATGACACTCCTGTCAATATGTACCCAAAAACTCCGAATAATGCCTTATCAAAACTTGGTAAAGACTTACCTAAATGACCAAAAGCAACAGACCAGCCACCAACAATTCCACCTAAAATTAATTTATCTTGAAAATAATTACCGAAGTAGTTAGATTTGTATTTGCTGAATGCTAAATATCCTTTATTCATTGACATTTCAAATGAACTTAGATTTGTCATGCTAGTTATTTCATTTGACTTCAATTGCACATGACTTGAAAAGTCCATTTTTCCATTTGCTGTCAAGCTGGATATGTTAAAAACATTGTTGATTACCGGAGTAATGTATCCTTGAGTAACCACTATAATCTGCCTATAAACCTATAATAGATATCTACTATCCTAATATTCTTGTTGTCTTTATGATCTGTAACTACTATTTTTTCAATTAATTGATCTATGATATCCTGGTCAAGGTTATTAACTTGATTGAACTTTGATATCATTAGTATAAATGATTTTGCTTTTTCTTCATACTTGTTAATTTCAGATATTTGGTTCTGAATATCTTTTATTTCCTTGATTGTTGATTTTCTTTCGTCGTCATAAGATTTATCAAGAATATAGAATTTATCTTCTTTAATCTTTCCAAAAATGTAATTCTCATATAATTTTTTTATAAAAATATCTATTTCATTGATTCTGTGTTCTTTTTCATTTAAGCAGTTCTTCAAAGTTGTTGCTTGCAGAGAACTTGAATTCTTTTTCAATATATAGTTATCTAATTTACCTTCACCTTTTTGTGCAATACTAATTAATTTATTTATACTTCTTATGACTGCTAATGCAAGCTGTTCATATGTCACATAATGGCTGATACATCTTGATTTCCCATATCTTCTGTAAGTACTACAGTCAAAAGTCCCATATACTTGTCTTTCGGGTCTCACAGATAATGTTAATGTCTTACCACACGTGTTACATCTAACTTTTCCTTTAAAAATATTTGTACGCTTTGTTCTGGGTGCTTTTTTATTTTGATGTATGATATCTTGAACTTGCATGTACATTTCTGAATTGATAATGGGTTCATGCATATTTTTGCTAACTATCCATTTGTTGGATGGATTCTTAATAAGTTTTTTACTTTTGAATGATATAGTCTGATGTCTATTACAGATAACACAACCTGTATATTCTTCATTCTCTAAAATGTTTAGAATAGTTTTATTAGACCAATCAAAAGGATATTGTGTAATTTGAACTGATTCATATGCCCCATATGAAAGAAACATCTCAGCACGTGGAGTTAGGATTTCATCTTGCTTTAGTATCTTTGCTATTTTGTAAATACTATTTCCAGCAATAAACAAGTTATATATTTTTCTTACAATCTCAGACTGTTCAGGATTAATTATAAGTGTGTGCTTGTTCTCTTGATGTTTGCTATATCCATAAGGTGGATATGGTCCAGTAAATTCTCCATTCAATGCTTTTGTATGATATGCGCTTCTTATCTTTTTACTGATATCTCTGGCATACCACTCATTAATGATATTCCTAAATGGAACAAAATCATTTTCATTCAAAAGTGTATCAACTTGATCATTGATTGCTATATATCGCACACTATTCATTGGAAAGTAATGTTCGATATAATATCCAGTTGATAGATAATCCCTTCCTAATCTCGATAAATCCTTAGTTATGACAATTTCAACCTCATTATTTTCTATGTCAACTTGCAATTCATTAAATCCTGGTCTATCAAAATTTGTACCTGAATATCCATCATCTATATAATATTTAGTATTAATCATATGATGTTGATTTGCATATCTTTTGAGATATGCTTTTTGCGTTTCAATGCTTGAACTAATATTTGTTAGCTCATCTTCTCTAGAAATTCTGCAGTATAATGCTGTTAGTTTTTCTTTTTCCATAACCTTTACCTGATTCAAACAGACTCTCAAATCCATTATACATCAGTTTCTCAATTACGAAAAACCGCTTAATCAGGCGGTTAGACTCTAATTTGTACATTTGAAAAACGCAGTTAAACTGCTCGTATATATGAAATTAGAGTCTGTTTGCCTTATCCTATAAATTAATCTTCTGGAAATTTAAATTCACTTTCTACAAATCGAATCATTCTATCCTTGCTATTACTCATTCGATTTAAACTATCATCATAGAAGAACATAAATGAAATCTGAAGTTTTTCATCGGAATAACCAAGCATTCCAAATCGCTCTGGATAATTAAAATTCACATTATCAACAACTTTGATGATGTAACCCATATATTCAAATTCCACTTCAGGAATAAGATAAAAATCGTCTTGCATTAATGGCTGTTCGAGAAAATCAATACTATTGAAGATTGCTTCTTTAGCTGATTCATAATTCTCATCCGAAAAAGTTAACAATAAATTAATAGATTGACCTAGATGTTCATAGTAATAAACTTCAATTGACAGATACTCTGGCAATTCATTTAGAGAAGGCATAAATGAATCTGCTCCATCGATCGAATCAACATAATCACTATAATCATCAACATTTGTAAATACTTTCCCACATGCAGCAAGTAGAAATACCATGATAATAAAAATATTAATAAGCATCGTTCGTTTAATCATTATCATCACCCTATTCATGTTTAAAATACTGGTAATAGTCATAAATGATGGTAATTGGACTAGCGACAATTTGAATTGCCAGTATTGGATACCTCACATACCAATCATCTTCTGCAAATACAGTTCGGCCAAGATCTGTATGTATAGCACGATCATTTATATTTTGAAGATAACCAAACTTACTGGGAATAAATGTTAGATCATATCCAATATTATGAACCATCCATTCAGCTGCAATACCTGTTGCACTTCCATCAAAACAATCTTTGCTATCACTGAAGTAACGTAAATAAATGGAGTATCCAAATACGACTGTTGGATTTTGAACCTTGTATGAATCCACAATTTGGCCTCCATCACTAGCTTCATTAAAATAAACATCACCACTTACAATATCATAGATGTCTTGTGCAACCCAAATAGCATATGCAGCAGCAACAAGGAATATCAGGATTGGAAAATCACCGTCGCTGTCTGTATACATCACTGGATTATTGCCACAATAAGCATAAAGATTCATTCCTTGATTGGACATAGGATCTAAGAAACTTGTGGAATCTCGACTGATGAATCTACCAATTTCTGGATTATAATATCTTGATTGCA
>JAUSOA010000251.1 GCA_030656435.1 Acholeplasmataceae bacterium
CTTATTACCACTAGAACACAAAAAATTAGACTTAGGGATTATTGATAATCCATTCTTGGTTTTAACTGTTTCAAAGATAGAAATTTACGCAGGAAAGATTAACGCATTATTATCAAGAAATCAAATCAGAGATTTATACGACACCTATCAAATGATCAATATCAAGTTACTTAACCATGAAGAAGTTAAAACACTAAAGAGTATTTCACTTTTTTATCGATATATTCAAAATGATTCATTGGCTTTTGATTCTAATTTTTCACAAAAATTTACACGAAGAAGTTATGTTAGAGACTTACTACCTGTGATTAAAAAAGGAGATACTTTTGATTTAGGGCAAGCTGTAGAAAGTGTTTCAGCATTTATTGAGATGATTACAGACTATGATGAAAATCAAAATGAATTTATAGATTCCATAGAAAATGGTGCACCAAGGTTTGATTTGCTATTCCAGGATGAAGATATGAGGGACTTAGCAGAAAAACATCCTCTTACACAATGGAAAATGATTAAGAAGGTTACCTCATGAGCAATAATGATGAATTCAAATTCATTGATAAAATCAAGTATCTAGAATCTAAAGTTTCTTACCTAGAACAGTTGCTTACAATACACAACATTCCATTTGATAAGAACTATACACGCGATATAAAGACAAACCTAAGTAATCAAGAAAAACTTAAGATATACAAAAACTATTTTAAAGGTAGAAGTGATTGCTATGCGATGAGATGGGAAAGAGAAGATAAAAGCGGATATGCGCCAGCGTACCTGCCTTCTGTTAAGTACCTCTCTAAGGAAGAAAAATCAAAATTGAGTTTTAAAAACTTATATGAGCACTTAAACGATGAAGTTTTCATATCTCACTTAGTAGGTAACGAAACGATTGGTATTTATCCAATACTAGAAGATCAAACATGTTATTTTTTAGCATTTGATTTTGATGAAAAAAGTTGGAAATCAGATGTTATTAATCTTTCTCATACGTTAAAGCATGAACACATATCCCATTTGATTGAAATCTCTAGGTCTGGCAAGGGAGCACATCTTTGGATGTTTTTTGAGCAGCCTGTTTTGTCAAAAGATGCAAGAAAACTTGGTAGATTTCTCTTAACTAAAACCATGATGACTTATGGCATGAGCAACTTCAAATCATATGATCGAATGTTTCCAGCACAAGACTCCATCGATAGTGATGGTATCGGCAACTTAATCGCATTACCACTACAAGGAAAAAGCGGAAAACAAGGAAAAACTTTATTTGTAGATGAGAACTTTCAAATATATGAAAATCAATATGAGCGAATCCAGACAACTCAAAAAATATCAACTACACATTTCAATGAATTATTAAATCAAATATCAAAGACAGATGAGTTAGGTTTATACAGTGAAAAAGCAAAGGACATCGATATGGATTTGTTCGATATTGATGTTGATGAATTTGAGGTAAAAATCTATAACCAAATTATCATTCAAAAGACAAAACTTTCCGCCAAGGCGATTCAGTTTTTTAAGAGAATTTCATCCATTGTAAACCCGGAGTTTTATAAAAAACAACATATGAGAATGAGTACATATGGTATCCCAAGAATTATTGAACTTTATGAAGAAGATCATCAATGCCTTTATTTACCCGTAGGAACGATTAATCTCATTAAAGAAAGCTTAGACAAATACAAAGTCATATATGATGTTTTGGATTTAAGAAGTAAACCCAAAATGAAGGGTAAATACCAGTTTCAAGGCATATTAACTATAGATCAGCAGAACGTCTTAGAACATCTCTTAAAAAATCAAAATGGTGTTTTAATAGCACCAACAGGATTTGGAAAAACAGTGATAGGTGTCGCACTCGTTGCAGCTTTGAGACTAAAAACTCTTGTTATTGTACACAGAGGTAATATTGCTGAGCAATGGGATGAAAAATTTAAGACTTTTTTAAATATTGAACACATTGGGAAACTTGACAAGGATTATGATACGCTAGGGTTTGATGTGGATATTGCTCTGATTCAATCATTAAGTAAATATGAAAAACTAGATGACATTATAAATCAGTATGGTTTAATTATGATTGATGAAGTTCATCATTTGGCATCGCCATCATATGAAAGATGTATCAGAAGGTTTAGCGCAAAGCATATCGTTGGATTAACAGCAACATTAAAACGTTCTGATGGACTTGAAAAAATCATAACAACGATGATAGGGCCAGTTATCATTGATGTTAGTGATATCGATAATAAAATGAAAAAAAACTTATATACAAGATTGACAAACTTCAAACTGACAACGATGGGTGAGATTTCTATACAAGACGCTTATAAACAGATAATAGAAAGTAATGACAGAAATGAAGCCATTTTAACTGACGTTAAAGATTTAATTGAAAAAGGGAAAAACACTCTTATTCTAACGGACCGAATCGATCACTTAGAATTTCTAAAGAAAGATATAAGTGTGTATACCAATAATTTGCTATGTATTCATGGAAGAATGTCAATGAAAGAAAGAATGAGTTTTAACGAGCAATTAAGAAGTGCCAAGGATGGATTCATCATTCTTGCAACAGGCAAATATATCGGTGAAGGATTTGATGATGATCGGTTAGACACTTTGATTTTAACGATGCCCTTTCGCTGGAGAGGCACATTACAACAATATATTGGAAGACTTAGTAGAAGAAAAAAGGGTAAAGATGAAATCTCAGTATACGACTATGCCGATGTTCAAAGCAGATATTTCTCATCGATGTATCTTGAAAGATTAAAAGGGTATAAAACAATGGGTTTTTCGATAGCAACTAAAACGGATATTGAATCAGCTATTTATCACGTAAGTGACTATCAGCAAAAACTATTTGAAGATTTAGTTAGAGCTAAAGATATAGTATTTTTGATTAAGCATTCAATAGAAGGTAAAGTCGGTGAGTTGATTAAAAAATGTGTTGTATTACCAACATTACTTATCAATAGCGAGATGATATCAAATATGATCATTATTGACAAGAGATATATCTGGTATGGCTCAATTAATCCCTTTGTATTTTCTTATAAAAAAGATGATGATATATTGAGATATGAAGATGTTTTGTTAGCTAAACAACTCATAGAAGAAGCACAAAAAATTATCTCTTAAATACCACTTATGGTTTTAATTGATTCAGCAAGATAAAAATGTCTATAATGACACATCTAATAACTATTTCAATGTATAGATATAAGAATTAAGCAGAAAGTTATATATTAGAAGTTATAGTAGAAATTTTAACGTGAATAAAAATTTGAAACGGCAATTGCGTATTTTGATTAGAAATCGCATTTGCCGTTTTTATTTAGGTCTTGAAATCTATATGAGCATAAAAGGTTTATCTTACGTTCTACACTTTTCTATACAACATCCAGAACTTCCCTGAGTTTCTTCAATTGTCCACTACACGTCAAATATCAGCATAACAGTGCAATTCTTCAATCCACCAGCATCATGATTCCTGTTTAGCAAATCTTAACTTTTGTGAAAAAATGTCCTCAAAACACCTTCAAAGTACTTGATATTCCCTTATTATCTTGATAATTAATTAGCCAAATCATTCTCATTCCCACTCATTATCTTAATCATATGCATACATAAATGCAACACAATGTTAGTTATCAATGATGTAAATTGATGTCAAACCTAGGTTTAGGATATTGAACTAAACCGACAATTAAACCGACAAGACGATGACGGTTTAAGCCATTTCATCATACATATCTTTTTATTTATGTTACCTAAAGTATTTATACATTCTATATCTTGACAAAATAACTAATATCAAGTATAATATAAGCATATATGACAATGAGGTGTTATGATGTCAAAGAAGAAATTAGAAGAACTGATCAAAAGACAGAATGGGTACATCACGACTCAAGATGCGGTTGATGAGGGTATCCATCGTGAGTATTTAACAATGCTTGTTGAAGAAGAAAAGCTCGTTAGAACGTCACCTGGTGTTTATCAATCAAAAGATGCATGGGAAGATAAGCTTTACACGTATCAACAAAAAAAGAAGCACATGGTTTATTCGCATGGTACGGCTTTATACCTACATGGTTTATCAGATAGAGACCCAATTTCTTATAGTGTGACACTACCTACAGGTTATAATACATCTCAAATCAAACAAATTGATTTAATTACCTATACGATTAAACCATCTTTATTTGAACTTGGTAAAATGACTATGAAATCACCATTCGGTAATGATATTACAGTCTATGACAAAGAAAGAACGATTTGTGATATCATCCGTTCAAGAAGTCGTATTGATCAGCAAATTCTACATGATGGATTAAAACGCTACGTCAAGGATACATCCAAGAATCTAAACAATTTATTCATGTATGGTAAAAAAATGGGTATTGAGAATGTATTGAGAAATTATATGGAGATTTTACTATGATTTCTAGTGAACAAGTAAAAGCACTTATCAGAAATAAATCAAAAGCGTTAAATATAAATTCTAACATCATACTTAGAACCGTTATTTTTGAATTCTTTTTGGAAAAACTTTCAATGTCAACATACAAAGACAGGTTCATCATTAAAGGCGGTTTCTTAGTTTCAGCAATCACTAAGATAGATTTAAGAACTACGATGGATCTAGACGTAACGTTAAAATCTCTATCCATTCAAAAGAATGACTTGAAAACATACATAGAAGAAATCATAGCAATTCCAACACATGATAAACTAATGATGGAATTACTCAGTATTGATGAAGTTCATGAAGATGCAGATTATCCAGGTTTGAGAGCTTCAATCATTGTCTATTTTGATGGTTTAAAAGAAACAATAAAAATTGATTTTACAACTGGAGACGTTCTGACACCAAGAGAAGATAATTTCACATATAAAACTGTATTATATGACAACTGTATTGAACTTAAGTCATATAATATCGAAACAGTATTAGCAGAAAAAATAGAAACAATCTTATCTAGAGGAGCACTTAATACCAGAATGCGTGATTATTATGATGTCTATATTTTATGGAAACTAAGAAAGAAAGAGATAGATAAATCTTTACTTAAAACTGCATTAACCAATACTTCAAAACACCGAAAAACATATGATCAGATATTTAGTGATTACTTCGCCATTATGTCATCTATTGAACAAGATCCTATAATGATGAAGTTATGGGAAACATACCAAACCAGTTATCCATTTGCTAAAGAGGTGACATGGGAAGATTCAATCATTTCAATCGGATCAATGATGATAGATATCATGAGTTAATTTAATAGAGAAACGACAAACACGTAATTATTAGAGATTGACATTTGTCGTTTTTTTATTATTTAATACAATGTATTAGACAAAAGACATTACGCATTTTTCTATTCAAATCCCAGAACTTACCCAGTCTTCTTCAATAGTCTACTATAGGTCATTTTTCAGCATCGTGATGCAAGAATGTAAAACACCAGCATAACAATGCCAGTTTAGCAACATTTATGCGATTTTGCCTGTTCATTCTATAAGTTATGAAAGTAATAAACTCAGTAAACAAAGTAATTACTGGATATAAAACATTTATCATGAAAAACATACATACAAATTATGAAGTTTGTATGAAGTGTTTCTTATGTTATAATAACAACAAATCTGTTATTACAATTTGGGTGGAAAAAGGAGAAAAGAATGAGTGACAAATCAGAATTTACAGGAGGTTTACTGGGATTAATTGGTATTAACATACTTTCAATCTTAATTGTTATCTTCACTTTTGGTATTTGCGTTCCTTATGCGATTGTTATTAAGCAACGATGGAGTACTAAGCATACGTTTATTGAAGGGAAACAATTAAAATTTATTGGAACTGGAATGAGTTTACTTGGACAGTGGATTAAATGGTTGTTACTTACAATTATCACATTTGGTATTTATGGTTTTTGGGTCAATATCAAGATGAAAAAATGGGTAATTCGAAACACTGTATTTGTTTCAGAAACGAGTAGTTAATTTTATAAAATACTACTCAGTATTATCATAATGGTTTCATCAAGATAAAAGTGATACTATATAAATTCATTATTTAGATTTTGTAAATATAGAATTTCAGGGAAAAGAACCTGTTATATAGAATATATTTTGGTTTTTAAATATTATTATGTAAAATAAGGTAAAAGGAGGATTTAAATAATGTACAAAACAGAGGTTATTAAAAGAATATGCAACATTGAAAAAAGAGCTCAAAGAATGGAAGAAGTTATAAATGAAAACGAAAAAGAAGGGTGGAGTTTTGTTAATGCAGTTGGTACTCCAAACTATGGAGTCATATTAACATTTCTTGAGAATCCTGCTTTTAAGTTAAATCAAGATATCAATAAAGGAATTAAAGATGTCAAGAGTAAGATCAATAAAGTTGTTGATGCTATAAAGGGATAATAACCAGAATTAGAAATAGCTAGTCATAAACTCAACATATTATATTGAGGACAATCTGTAATTCTTTTTAATATGTTGTTATATCAAATCATAAGATGTTTTCTTTGATTAATTCAATTAAGTAACATCAGTCTGTTGAATATAAAAATCGAGTAACAAACCTCTATTTGATAGGGGTTTTTATCATAAATTCAATTTATTGATTTCATGACATGAAGATATTTATTAACAGTAATATCTAGAATTTGAGAGTTCAGATATAATAGAATAAAGAAAACATAAGAGATAAGGAGAAAACATGCCATTTCAAATCTTAAAAGACAACATCATCAATCTCAAATCAGATGCTATCGTCAATTCTGCAGATCCTAAAGTTCTAATAGGTCTTGGAGTTGATAAAGCAATCCACGATGCTGCAGGTTCTAATCCTTTCATTGAAAGAAAAAAGATAGGAGAAATATAACTATGATTAACAACACTGATAATATAGTGCAAGTCATTAATGGAAGAAAAATAGAATTTGTTGCTGATACCCATGAATATTTTGTTGATGGTAAAAAGGTTCCTAGTGTCACTCAAATTGTAGCATCCGTTCTACCTAATCAATATCGAGATATCGATAAGGATGTCCTAAAACAAGCTGCAGATAAAGGTATTGCACTACATAGAGAAATTGAACTCTATGAAAAGGATAATATAAAGGGATACACTCAGGAGTTTAATAATTATCTATATTTGAAAAGGATTCACCAGTTTAAGCCATTAGAGAATGAAGTGTTAATCTATATCGAACATGAAGGAAAGCCTGTTTGTGCAGGTAGATTAGATATGATTATCACCTCTAATGATTACACCGGCATTGGAATTGGAGATATCAAGAGAACTTCTAATATTCATTTAAAACATCTAAAGCTTCAATTGAATCTCTATGCATTAGGTTATGAACAGAGCTATCAAAAGAAAATTAACTTTTTAAAATGTATTCATTTAAGACAAAGCCAAGCCAATTATCTAGATATCTCATTAGACTTAGACTATGCATTAGAAAAGATAAAAGAGTTTCATTCTTAATATTCTATGAGCTTAGTATGATATAATAAAACTACCATAAAGAGAAGGCGAGAGACAAGCTCAATGACCCTTCAGCAACCTACCATAAGGCAAGGTGCTAAAGCTTGATGGATGGGATATAACTTAGCTTTTATAGATTCCATTCATGTGATGGGATCTTTTTCTTTAATGGAATATAGATGAAAGGAGAATTATCATGAAATACGCTATTGATTTACCAAGACATCAACAGTTTTATGTGAGATGTCAAGAATCTTTTGATTTAAGAATATTAAGAGAAAGATTAGAATTAAAAGGATTTTCGTTTGTTGATTATATTGGAACAAGTGAATACACATTTCCAATATTTGTTATTAATTATTTGGATAAACAGGTGTTTGGAGCTAATACAACTGTGATGGCTTGTGCTATGTCTTCCAAAGCGACTATCTTATCTGTTGAACAGTTTATTAAAGAGATAGTAGAAGTATATAATTGATTTTGGTTAAAGATTTTAGGGAGTATGAAAAAATTCATATTCCCCCTTTTTATTTGTCGCATGTCAAGAGGCCAAATGGAAATCAATAACTATTATGGCATTTGATATTTCAACAATTAATGCAATGTTAAAAGGCATTTTCTAAATGCTTTTGCTTTTTTATATATAGAACTAAATATAAATATCCTTTAACTTCGACCAATCAAGTAATGTAATTTATATTAAGCATTTCATTATATGGATTTGTATGTTACAATTGCAATTAATAAATACGATATCTGAATTCAATAAATATAGTTATATTCACATGATAAAGAAACATTTGGGATCTAATACGCTTAAAGCGTTTAATAGAGAGGGGATAAAATGAATCAAAATCAGGTAACAATAGTAATAAATGATGACATTTGCAACCAAATGTCAACATCGGAGTACATCGATGTAAAAAGGATTGCAAATCCTATGGAAACGATAGTGCTTTTTGTTAAGAATGAACTTAAAGAAGTCGTTAAAGGGCCTCAAGTTGCTAATTTTGAAGATTATCAAAAGAAAGAAAAGAACAGCGATTATGGTGATTTGAAAGTTTTCTCAATCAATGATGGAAAATTAGCTGAACGGGTAAAGCACGAATTAATTTTTAAGACTTACGATTTCAAGTATCGCTTTTTAATAGAAATGAAAGTAGGTTTTTCATATCGAATGATCATTGAAAATTATGAAAAATTTATTTTAGCTATAGCAATGCGAAATACTATAGTTTCTTATGATTACTTGGCTAAACTCATGACACCGAGAATAGAATATAGTATACATCGTACAATCTTATCTATTATTAAGGAAAGAGAGACTTCTTTTTTTGAAGTATCACAATTTCATAGTGAAATCATCGAACGCATTAATCAAGATATTAAGAAACGAATTTCAGAATACGGTATTGACGTTCAATTGTTAATGGGTAGCATCGATTATGTTGATTCTCCATCGGTTACTGCTTTTCAAGAGATTCTCGTGAAATCCATAGAAATGGAAATGTTACAATATTCATATCAACAAGAGCATTACATAGATTTTATTGAAATTGTTGACGATGCAAAGAGGGGTGAGTAATTATGTAGCCAGTATATATTGCTTTGATTTTTGTGGTTATTCTTGTTGTCTTAATCATTGTTAATAAAAGACGTAGACCTGTTGTTGAACCCGCACCCGAACAAAAGTTTCTTATAGTAAGAATTGATAGCACTCAAGACAATTCGTCTAAAGTCTTTACTCTTGAGGAAAATCAAGTAGTTGTCGTTTTTCGAAAAGATTCACTCATTGACATTTCAAAAACAAGAGAATTCACTATCGGTACATATGTATCAAATAAAGGGATTAAAATGAAGGATCATGAGTTTAGAATGCTTCATTTCTATATCTTCAATATGGAGCCAATTATTAACTTATCGTTAAAGATTGACCAACCTTAACGAATGTTTGATGTTGAGTATGGGACACCGATTGGAATCACACCTAAAGGAAACCTATCCTTGGAACATTTAGATATAGAGAAACTCTTTAATCAACTCTTTTTATTTCGAAAGAGTTATGGGTTTAATGCCTTTTTTGATGACTTAAGGGTCTATATAATAAAAATTGTGATGAATGGAATCATTCAGTTTTCTATTGAGAATAAAGTATCTCTGTTGTTACTTCATTATTATATTGATGATCTCGAAAAAGTTGTTGAAAATGAACTAAATAATCAGTTCAGTCAACTTGGTTTGAAAATGACTCGATTTGAATTTAGCAATTTTCAGATATTAAGTTCAAAGGAACTGGCACAACTTGACAAAATTATCATGCAAAAATTAAAATATAATCTTCAAAACCATACTTTTGCTGATGAGAAAAAGAAAAAACTTATGGAAAAAGCAAATTTTACAGTAAAAGCAGAGTTGAATAAAAGCGCTCTTGTCGATGAAATAAAGAATCTCTAGTCTGAATCCCAAAATAGCATAGTTATAAGCTCAAAAAGAAGAATGCATTTTATCTCTTCTTTTTTGCTAATAACTATCATATTATTAAACTAACTATTTTAACAAAAGGAGTATTTCATGAAGAACAATGAATTAAAGAAAAAACTAGCTTTCGCATCTGCTGATATCTTTGGTGGAGGATCATTTAACATTGTAAACTTTCTTTATCCAGGCTTTCTAGCTATAACAGTAGGAATTAGTCCTTATTGGATAGGTATTGTTATTCTAGTTGCTAGAATATGGGATGCAGTGACAGATCCCTTAATGGGACATATTTCAGATAGAACACAGTCAAAGATGGGAAAGAGAAGAATCTATTTAGTGATTGCTGCTCCTTTCGTTCTACTTTCAATGTTTCTATTATTCTTTCCCTATTCATTTTCTTCTACAGGATTAAGAGTAGTTGCTGTATTAGTTTCTTATCTAATATTTACGACTGTACAAACATCAGTCATGATTCCTTATTATTCATTATCTAGTGAAATCACATCGGATTACCAAAAAAGAGCATCCTATAATTCTTACCGCCTTGGATTTTCTATATTCTCATCCATTCTTTGTGTTGCGGTTCCGGTATTATAGTTGGCATGTTTGGTGATCGTGCAATAGGCTTTCAAGTCATGAGTCTATCATTTGGTTTACTCTTTGCATTATCTGTCTTATTTACAGGACTATTTGCAAGAGAAGAAATTCAAACACCAATTGTTGAAACCAAGCTTTCCTTCAAGGGAATGGCGAAGCCTCTAGGTCTTCGCCCATTCAGACAATATTTAGGCATGTTTCTAGTGCTTCAAATGTCAATGGCAATCATGAGTGGTTTATTTTTCTTCTATGTTGATTTCTTCGTTACTAAAAATGAAACAGCCTTAGGTAATCCTACAATGGTCGGTTTAATATCAGCAGCATTAATGTTTTCTATGCAAATCGTAGCTCTTCCTATTTACTTAAAAATGATCGAAAAGAAAGGAAAAACATTTGCTTATCGCTTTGGCGCATTCCTTTGGATCTTTACTGCGCTCTTCATATTAATCATTCCAGCAAATGTCAATCCAGTCATTATTTATTTACTAGCAGCTTTCATGGGTCTTGGCATATCAGGTCCAGGACTTGTTCCTCATACCATGTATGGAGATGTAGTTGATGCTGGTCAGATTAAATTTAAGGATAGACTAGATGGTCAAATGAGTGGGTTTACTAACTTCATTAATAAGATTGCTCAGGCTGTAGGACTTGCCTTAGTCATGTTTCTAATAGGACTCGCAGGCTTCCAGGAACAGCCTCTAAATGGTCCTGCTATAGTTAGTCAACCAGATAGTGCATTATTAATGATTCGTATCATTATGTCTTTAGCACCGCTGATCTTTATGAGTATTGGAATATTTATATCATTTAAGTATAAAATTGATGCGAAAAAACAAAAAGAAATTACTGACGCTATCTTAGATTTAACGATTTCTAGAGAAGAAATCATTTCAGATTTGTAAATGAAAAGACCGAACATCATCCTAAATATTGTATTAGGATTTCTAGTTAAAATATTTGCATATCTGAAGGGACAGAGAATCATTAAAAAATGTAGGATTAAAGGACCAGCAATTATCCTTTCTAATCATACATCGTTTTATGATTTCATTTATACAAGTGCTGCCATGTATCGTAAAGGTCAAATATTAACACTCTAA
>JAUSOA010000158.1 GCA_030656435.1 Acholeplasmataceae bacterium
GTTTTGAAGGTGTTATCTTTCGGGTATAAGCTCTACCACAAATGCCACATCTCACCATTCCCCTGAAAGCATACTGATTCTGAATAGAAGGTGATACTTTTTGTAGACTTTTCTCTTTTCTAACCTTTTCCGCTTCAGCAAACACTTCATGACTGATGATGGCTTCATGGTCGTTCTTAACCATATATTGATTGAGTTCACCAGTATTTATGACTTTTCTTTTGGTTAAATGGTTGTCTCTAAATGTCTTTTGTAAGATCAAATCACCTGTGTAGTTGTTGTTTGCAATAATTTGCATGATGGTTGAACGACTCCACTTTGATGCGTATTTAGGTTTTACCCCTTTTCTATCGAGTACCTTACCTATGGTATCAGCACCATTACCTTCAATGTATAATTGAAAGATTAATCGCACAATCTCGGCTTCTTCAGGAACAACTTCTAACTTTCTGTTTTCAAGCTTATACCCTAGACAAGATTTTCCACCCCAAATGAGACCTTCATGAAAATCCTTCTGAATTCTCCATTTCATATTCTCAGAAACACTTCTGGATTCTTCTTGAGCAAAAGAAGCAAGAAATGACAGAATCATTTCACCTTCACCACTGATGGAATGGATGTTTTGTTCTTCGAAGTATACATCGACATGGATCGCTTTGAGTTCTCTTACTGTTTCAAGTAAGGTCGCTGTGTTTCTTGCAAACCTGGATATGGATTTAGTAATCACCATATCGATATGCCCTGCCCTGCAATCTTGAAGGAGTTGTTGAAACTCTTTTCTTGAATCCTTGGTACCTGTCGTTGCTTCATCTGAATAAACGCCAGCAAAAATCCACATGTGATTTTCACTGATGAGTTTCTTGTAATAACTCACCTGTGCTGATAATGATTTAAGCATAGCTTCTTTACCATCAGAAACCCTGGCATAAGCTGCAACTCTAGTTTTCTTTGCTAACTTTGGTAACGTGCCTAAACTCGTGATTTTCCTCTTCATGTTTGACCTCCTCTATTGTTACACTATCTATCACTCTACTAGGGGGAATAGTCAAGTCAACCAGACGATAAAGGTTACCCTTTTTGATACAATACTTTTCTGTCAAATAATGTTCTGCTTTGTTGTATTCTTGTTTTGCTAAGAGACCTATATCAAACATTGTCTTTATAGGTACTACCGATAATAAATATTTCTCTAAACTACTGCGGTCCATGATGAACTTCTCCTTTGTTTAATTTGAACTTGATATAACAATCATGGCTACAATAAACTCTGTTTTTGTTTCCATAAGTCGTGAACTCTTTATTGCACCATTTACATACATGCGTATAAAAGGCCTTTTTGTCAACTTCTTTTTGGTGTTTGTTCCACCAATCCCATCTGCACCGATCAGAACAAAATCTCTTTCGCTTCTTACCTTTGATGGATTTGATCTTTAAACCGCACTTTTCACAGTGACCTTCAAGCAAATCCTCATCGATTATTTTGTTACACGCATACCTAACGACACTTAATGTGAGTCCTAATTCTTTTGCTATCCTTTTATAGCCATAACCTTCTTTTCTCATTTGTTTGAGTTGATTCTTAAATTCTGGTTTCATAGTTGATTACCTCCTATGTCTTAGTCCGCAGAAATGACCTAAAAGTTCGGGTTCTTGAATAAAAATCTTTCTGCTCACTAGTTAAATGGCGAGATATCACCTATTTTGCCGGTTTTAGGCTTAACATTTTGATAAAAGTAGTAAATCGAGTATTGATTCAATATCATATTAAAAAGCCCACGCATCAAATCGTTGAGGTCTTATAAAGCAAAAAAACACCCATTCAGCTGAAACAAATGAATGAGTGTGTGATTGAAATCGATTAGGTTGAGTTGTTAGTTATGGAGTGGCTATTGATATTGTTTTTCTATAAAGGGTGTTTTAGGCTCAACGATTTGATTGAATATCAAACCCTAGTTTCTATTCAATCTAGTGGTTAAATGCCCATACATCAAATCGTTGAAGGTTTATCAAGCGGATTAGCAACAGTTCAAGTCCATCAATGTATGAACGGATGACATATGGAAATTAAACGATATTTGTTGAAATCAATCTAGTAATTCGAACTATTTCCAAGTATTTATCAAAATTCAGAACTAATTTCCAGATTTTCAAAAAATAGGTTCCGTGTAAATAAAATGCCCGTCGGACGGTACCCTAGCGATACAATCTACTGTAGACCGGGGGGGGTTATTTTTCTAAAAACAAGTTTAAATATTCTCTCAATTTTTCTTCTGGGTAATAACACACTTTATAATTGTCTTCGCAAACGAGTAATTGATTGCAAAATCTGCTTGCATGTAACTGCTCAATGACATCTTCGTAGTAGCCTTCAGTGCTTAGAATATGATCAGTCGTTTCAACGGCTTTATTTAATCTAGCAACGAGAATTCTGTTCTTGGTTTTATTAAATGTCAGTGTTTCTGGTTGACCATTAAGATATGCACTGATTTCTTTTGGTGTAAATCGAGATTCAAGCATACTATTAGCCATAGCAACACTCACCATTGGATAGAGTTCCTTTAAATCACTTTTCTTAACGCCATAAAAGACCAACGTAAATCTTGAGAGATCATGCATCAGTACTAATAAATTCTTTCTGCTTCTTTTAACCAAATGAGCATGCCATGCATACATATCATTATCTGTGTTATGTTCAGTGATATTAGGTTTGATGTAGTCTAGCATTGCTTTCGTACATTGAATGTGCATGATTTGACACCTCGCTTTAAACTTATTATACCAAATGAGGTAGATTTAAGAGTCGGTGGATTGAAAACTTGAGATGCACAAAAATAACTGTAATTGCTAACCAGTTTTTAATATTTTAGTGAAGAAAGGCAGTGGCTGACGATGATGCAGTTGTTTGGGATAGGGCAGGCTTACAAGCCCTATCCTACAAACGATGCGTCAGCGTGCTGGTGGCAACACCTATATATAAGGCCTTTCTGCCAGTTTTTTTGCCAACTGGTAGATAGGATATTTCTCCCTTTCTGCCAAAATGACAACTTTATGATTGCAACTGCCGATTTTCCTTTCTGCCAGATTAGACTTATAAGTGATTTGATGTGAATGGATAGTGTCATATGCTCGTAAATTTTCTTTTTCTAAATTTGCAAATAGGCATGGGCTGACGGTGATGCATTTGTTTGGGATAGGGCATGGCTTAAAGCCCTATCCTACAAACGATGCGTCAGCGTGTTGTGAATGAACAACTATATATAAGCCCTATATTCACGATTTTCTTCACTAATGAATATAGGAGATTTTCCCCTTTATTCAAAATTCACGATTTTGTGAGTGAAGCATCGATTTTTCCTTTATTCACTCTAGTTTATTCTTGTTGTTACATTATTGATCTGTTTTTATTTTCGATAAAGAATTTGATTTAATAAAAACCTAATAAACTATTACTTGGGAACAGTATAAGTTAGGGGATTTAGGAAAAACTTTCACTGGATTATCCGGAAAAAACGCAAATGATTTCGGTCATGGAAATGGTAGATATGTCACTTATATGAACGTTTTTTCTAACACGATATCTAATCCTTCTATGGTAGAGAAAATTGAAATCGATAATTCTCAAAACCAAGTTAAATTTGGTGATGTGTTCTTCACGACATCTTCCGAAACTCCAGAAGAAGTCGGAATGTCATCTATTTGGCTTAATAACAAAGAAAATACTTACCTCAACAGCTTTTGTTTTGGATTCAGACCACACTTTAAATTTGATCTATTATATCTTGGATATATGTTAAGATCACCGAAGTTTAGAAAAGACATTGCAATTCTAGCTCAGGGAATATCTAGATACAACATTTCAAAAAATAAGGTTATGGAAATTAATGTTTTGATTCCTTCTTTGGAGGAGCAAAATATGATAGGAGCCTCACTAAGTAAGATTGATAATCTTATAACTCTTCATCAGCGTAAG
>JAUSOA010000264.1 GCA_030656435.1 Acholeplasmataceae bacterium
ATCATTATTAAAAAGACGAAACAAGTCTCAGGTTATCCAAGACCATATGCAATTATGGCGAAGAAACCTCTATAAGTACTAGAATAGGAGCATAAATGGGAAAGATAATAGCTGTATCCAATCAAAAAGGTGGTGTTGGTAAAACAACAACCAGTGTGAATCTTTCTGCAGCACTTGCTGAACACAACAAACGTGTTTTGCTTGTCGATTTTGATCCTCAAGCAAGCACAACAACAAGCTTAGGTATCAATCGAAGTATGTTGTATTCAACTATTTTTGATGTCTTATTAGGTGATAAAACAATACATGAGACCGTGATTCATTTGCATGACATAAATTTGGATGTTATTCCTGCAACCATTGAACTTGCTCATATAGAGGTCAGACTTGACCATGAGGATAGAGAATATATTCTTAGTCACAAATTGAATCAAATTGTGGATGAATACGATTTTATAATAATCGATTGTCCGCCATCTTTAGGGCTTTTAACACTCAGTGCACTCTATGCATCCAATTCTGTTTTAATCCCTGTACAATGTCAATTTCTTGCTATAGATGGGCTTACACAATTACTTAACACAATTCGAATTGTCCAAAAGAAACAAAAGGTTAACAATAAAATGCTAGAAATCGAAGGTGTATTACTTACGATGCTGGATAAGCGTACTAAAGCTGGTTGGGAAATTGTACACGAAATTAAAGATTATTTCAAGGATGGGGTGTTTGACACCATTATCACAAGTAACGTTGCAGCACAAGTTGCTCCAACCTATGGATTACCAGTATTGACATTCGCACCTAAGTCACCAGCTGCTAAGTTGTATAAATCTTTGGCAAAGGAGATTGTAATTAAAAATGAGCGATGAAAAAAAAGCTAGAACATTCTCAGATCTTTTAAGTGAACATCACGTGGATGAAGTTTTAGAAGGAGAAATTATTGAAGAAATTTCTTTGGTTTCCATCAAACCCAACCCGTTTCAGCCTAGACGCATATTTGATGAAGATAAAATTAATGAACTAGCACAATCGATAAAAGAACATGGGGTATTTCAACCTATAATTTTAAAGAAAGTAAAACAGGGATATATTATTGTATCGGGTGAAAGAAGATTTCGAGCTGCCCAAAAGGTAGGACTAAAAAGTATTCCTTCAATTATAAGACAGTATGAGGAATCAAAGGTTGCTGAAATTGCTCTTGCAGAGAATTTGCAAAGAGAGAATTTGACTCCTATTGAAGAAGCTGAAGCATATAAGATAGTCATGAATAATCTTAAGCTGACACAAGCAGAACTTGCAGCCAAAATAGGCAAAAGCAGATCTCATGTTACAAACACACTAGGATTACTAAACCTACCTCATGAAGTGCAACAGATGTTATTGACTAACCAAATTAGCATGGGTCATGCTCGTGCTTTGAGTAAACTTGAAGATTCTAAACAAATAATAAAACTTGCACATTCAATTGTTGAAAAGCAATTAAGTGTTAGACAAATTGAAGAATTAACTATGTCTGAAGAAAAAACGAATAAGATCAAGAGATTAGTTGTACCAAAATATAAAGATCAAGAAAAAGAGTTATCATCGACGTTTGGTCAGAAAGTAAAAATAGACGATAAGAAAATAATAATATACTGTAAAGAAGAAGAAGTTCTTGAAATCATCGAAAGGCTACTCAAAAAATGAAGTACAACATCGGGGATCGCATCATAACAAAAAAAAAACATGTTTGTGGGTCTGATGAATGGGAAGTGACAAGAACTGGTGCAGAAATAAAGATTAAGTGTGTAAAGTGTAATAGGGAAATAATGATTTTCAAGACTGAATTAGACAAGAAAATTAAAGCCCCTAAAAACTAGTTTTTGAGGTTTGCACAGCAAGTAAACATTTACAAGGCTAAGAATAGAGTATAGAAATTATTGACTATATGATAGAATTAGCCTTTTATCATGTTTGTCATGCGATTTATTTCGTAAAAAGTCAATTTTGAGAGAAAAGTGGTTGCTTTTTTTAATATGATACGATAGAATATAAAAGCAAGCCAAAAATGGAGGGGTAGCGAAGTGGCTAAACGCGGTAGACTGTAAATCTACTCCCTACGGGTTCGGCAGTTCGAATCTGCCCCCCTCCACCACTCTATATAATAGACCTTGTGTAAAAGAGAACAAAAACTCTCCGAAGGATATTGACAAGGTTGTTTTATAATGATAGAATGATTAAGCACGTCATGTAAGGTGTGCAAAAAAGGTCTTTGAAAACTGAATGATGATGAGTGTATCAAAAAGTAACAAACGTAACAAAAAAACAAAAAAGAGCTATTAACAAACAAAACATAACTTATGGAGAGTTTGATCCTGGCTCAGGATGAACGCTGGCGGCGTGCCTAATACATGCAAGTCGAACGCATCACGTAAGTGGTGAGTGGCGAACGGGTGAGTAACACGTAGGTAACCTGCCCTTAAGACGAGGATAACCGTTGGAAACGATGGCTAAAACTGGATAGGATGATTGAAGGCATCTTCGATCATTTAAAAGACCTAGCAATAGGTATG
>JAUSOA010000270.1 GCA_030656435.1 Acholeplasmataceae bacterium
CATCAAATGTAATTCTATAGTATCTACCTTGTTAAATAATTCTATTTTGTTGATAGAACTGAACACCGTGTGCTACAGTGCCTAAGTTTGTGACTTCAATTGTAGCAACGCCATTTTTAATCATTGCGTTAAATACGCCACCAGTTGCATGCCATCCCCAACCATCAACAGCAGGTTGAGCATAAGGAGTAAGTTGCTCAACTGACATATCGCCATTGACAACTAGCCATGTCGAAGGAACTAAGCCCTCAAGAACTGTAATTGTACGTGTAACGACTGCGGTATTACCTGAAGCATCAGTTAAAGTATAGGTTAAGACATAATCGCCAGCAACTGTATTATCTACTGCACCAGTAATGACGATGTCATCAATTGTTAATGCAACATCTTGATTGTCAGAAACTGTAATACCAGTCAGTGGATCAAATGCTTCATTTCTACCGATGATCTTATTGTTTGCTCCAGTAATGACTGGAGCAGTTGTATCTAGATCAACTTCAGTTTCGATAAACTTAACGTTATCGATATAGATTGTCGTTAATGCACCAACAACATTTGGTGGATAACCGACCATTGTACCAGCACCGAAAATCAATTTACCATTAGTAATTGTTGGAGCTGTAACAAAGAATTCAACCTTGAAGGTTTGCCATTCTGTAGTTAATTGAACTGCTTGATCGAAGTAGCCAACATATTGAGCATTTTCAAGCTTAACAACCATAGGACGTGCAATATCTGCCTTCGCTTCAAATTCAAAGATGAAGTTCTTTCCTTGAGGAACAGTTAGATTTGGTTGTGAGAATTGTGAACTCCACCACTGGCCACCTGCAGCAGTTATATTATACTGAAGGACACCATCAACAACTAAAGCAGTACTTGCTCCACCTTCACCTGCCCAATGTGTCCATGTGCCAGTTAAAGGCTCAGAGAAGTCACCATTGGTGATGAATAATTCTGATGTAGGAGCTACTCTTACAATGACTTGACGTGTTTGTGTCTGCACGTTTCCTGCAAGGTCAGCTACTGAATAGGTCAGTGTATAAACGCCTGCAACATTTACATCAAAGGCACCACTATAAGTAATTCTAGAAGTGATGGTACCATCAATATTGTCAATTGCAGTGATTCCAGCAAGTGGATTCCAAGTTTCATCACCAACATCTACAACTGCATCCGCTATTCCAAAGAATAGTGGTTTTGTTGTGTCTACGACCGGAGTAGGAGTCGGAGTCGGCTCTGAGGGAGTCGGAGTCGGATCGACTGGTTCTGTCGGGCTTCCTTTACATGCAACAAGAGATATTGCGATTAAAAGAATGAATATCAGATAAATCGTTTTTTTCATTTTTGATCCTCCGTTTTTTTATGTTTACGTGGGTACTCCCACGAATTAACCGATAATTATACTACTTTTCTTAACTTAAAGAATCTAAAGCCAAAGTAACCTGCTGCGCCTAGTGCTGCAGAGCCACCGATTGCTGCAACGATAATGATTGCAGTATTGTTTACATCATCAGGATCTACAATTGGTTCTTCTGGTTCGACTGGCTTCGCACTCAATACAATCTCTAGTAGATCACTTGTGATTGTAAATGGAGTACCATCAGGTAATGTTGAGTTAAATGTTGTGTATGCAGTAAATGTTCCCGGATTGGTTGCTGTTAATACCTTGCCAGTTGCATCTAGTGTAACTCCTGTGCCACCATCGCTAACGACTGTATAGTTTGGCATATAAGGATATGTCGTACCATTGGGTGTTTCAATTTGTGCGGTAACTTTGAGTTTCGTAGCATCTTCAACAAAAGCACTGAGTACTTGATTTTCTAGAGTCAGTCTATTGAAGGTATTTTCATAATAGCCAAGATGATCTGTTGTCATCCCACCGATACCGTAGTTATAATATTGATTCATAATCGCGTAATCATTTAATGTCCAAGGCCAAACAGTAATTCCACGATGAACAATTGCTTTCATATAATCAAGAGTAAGTGCACCAAAGCTTGGATTTAAGGTTGAATTGATTGGAACGACTGTAGATATTGTATTGGTAATGGAAGTATTCACACTCATAGCATTTAAGACTGCACCAGTTAAAAGTCCATTTGATATTTCAGGATAAACTTCATTCATGGTGAGGATGTTTTGTGCAGCGAATACGATGATTGCAGTTTGGTCATACATATCCATTTCATCAATCAATTCTGCAACGAGTTGAACAAGTAGAGGCATTGTAGGCTTGATTTCAACATAAATAACAACATCTTTACCCTTAAACTCTTCGAAGTACTCTCTCAGTGTGGGTATTTTTAAATCAGTTCTTCCACCAATTGGGTCTGCAAGGTTTATTGCTTTGATATCAGATAGGAATGAACTCACGATTGTTAAAGGCTCATAAGCAGGAGCTGTTCTAGCTGTTGTACTGTCATGGATAATAACAATTTCTAAATCAATAGTTAAGTAAACGTCGAGTTCAAGAATGTCTGCACCTCTTAGATAAGCTTCCTGTGCTGCCTCAATCGTATTTTCAGGTGCTGAGCTTAATCCACCAGCATATAGGCCGCGATGCCCAATCATTAAAGGTCTTCTCACATGAGTAGTTTCGGTAAATAATGCATATTTAGCAAATAAACCTTGATAATTGTTTGAGACAATTCCATTCGCACCAGATAGTATCGCTTTATATTGTGAAACATCATCATCAGGAGCAGAGACAAAAACTGTCATCGCTCTTTGTTGCATATAAAGGACTAAATCTTGGTTTAATAAATGGATTGGGATAATCGATGCAACTGCTTGTGCAGTATTGGTTTGACGTCTGACGTTCATTAAATCTTCCTTAGATAAGGAGGTAACATCAGTCATTGGATAATTTAAGATGCCTCGAATAACCCCATGAACAGCTCTTGCTGCAAGAATAGCCTCTGGATTATCAGATACTAGGAACAAGTCATAAATTCTTAAATCCTTTAATTCCTGTGCGAGTGTGGCGGCGAGTGCAGCATCATTTGTTTGAAATGCTGGTATCACTTTTCCATCGACTGCAATCAGTGCTTCCTCTAAGGAAAGAAGAACCGTACCAGTGCTACTTACAACGTTTAGATCGCTATTGACTCTAAAGATAGATGTTGCTGGGCGAACACTAGACTTGAACTGATCAAGCTGTGAAAGTTGGTCAAACCATACGAGTGTTGTTGCAGGTGCAACAATACCAGTTGTTGGTTGGTAAACATCGACAACAGTTGCGAACTGATATCTTTCCTCTTCGATATAATCAACAGGAAGTGTAATTTTGATATTGTCATAATAAACATTTGCATTATCTGCCTGTACACCGATACGACCATGTGTAAATTCAAATGCATTATCATAGGTCATGATTTCAGTGCCATTGATATATTCTTTAACAGTTGTGTTATAGACATCCACCTTAAGATTATAAAATGTTCCAGGAGCGAGTTGAGATGAATAAGAAGCAGTTTTTGCTACATTCCAATTTCCACCAACACGCTTTGCAAATTCCACACCATTTGGTGCAGTTGCATCTTGTCAAACAGCCATCTGGAAGTAATTTTCAGTGGTATATCTAAACATCACAGATGTCCATCTCGATGAGTTCGCTGCAGATGTCATGCGCATGTCAGTTTCAATAATGTAGTTTGAAAACCCTGATAGATAACTTGGGAATAAAACAATGGTGTAAGGACTTAACAATAGTCTTCCATTATCAATTGCTGCGGATCCTCCAGCAGCACCTAAATTATTGAATAAACTCAGAGAGCTTGGTATTGCACCACTTGGAACTCCTGTAAAATCTTGTTGATAGATGACATATTCAGTTTCAGAAGCAAGCTTAGAAATCAAATAGAGTGTCATGTTATTGGATTGATAGCTAAATCCGATTGGAAATACTCCCTTTTCAGATACAGATATTGAGTTTGCTGTAATGGTTACACTTGGATTTGCACTCGCTAGAGTTGCCTGATTCAAAAATATTTCACCAAATGCGCCTTTAACCTT
>JAUSOA010000274.1 GCA_030656435.1 Acholeplasmataceae bacterium
TGAACAACAGTACATTTTCCTGAGGCTGAACCGCCTGCAACCAATATCAATAAGGGTTTTTTCATATAATTTTCCTTACCAACTATATTTGACATTCAGGTGCAAGTCTTGCTTGAACCTCTTCGTCAATGATATCATTAAATTCTTTATGCTTTTTAAACCAAACGACTGCGTATGGGCATGTAGCAACCATTTTATATTCCATAGCTTTTCCATGTTTATAAACTTCATGCATCAATAAGCTTGCAATGCCTTGTCCGCGAAGAGAGGGATCTACATAGGTGTGATCAACAACGACGACACCTTTTGAAATTTCTGGAAATGTCGCATTGACAATCACAGTACCTTCTTCGTTTTTTACATAAATTTTGTGGTCTTCATAAATAAAGTTCATAGTTTGTCATCTCCTCCTATTTAGTATATCAAAAATGTAAAGAAAAATCATGGATTAACAAATCATAATGACTAAAAAAGTTATCTTTTTTCCATTTCTTTTTGCTTTGCTTTTGAAAAACTTTTCAAAATCAATTGATAGGATTGGTCTATGAGTTCCTTCAATAGATCATCTTCAATCAGGCCATTTAAATCAATCGAATTCCAGTGTTCTTTATTTAGAAAATAGCCTGGTCTAATATCTTTATATTCCGATCTTAGAAACTGCCCATAGGTCGGGTCAAGTTTTAAACTCATAATATCTCTTTTTTCTTTGTCTTGTCCAACCATTGCAACCATTTTTCCTTCGAGAAGATACCTGGTCGCTTGCCAATCCATTTGGAAATCTTTAACTATATTTTTTTTATTTATTAAATATTCATCAATCCATAAATATTTCATTTAATCACCTATTATTAGTATACCATATCTCTAAAAATTATTTCTTTTATAAATAAGGTGCGTATTTATAATAATATGAGCCTTTATTTATAAATATATTCTAATTAATGATATAATATGATTGTATTTTTTATTGAGGATCAGGAGGTCAATATGTCTAAAAAACAACTTATTATTGAAACTACATTTGTCACCATATCGATTATATTTATTATAATAGGCTCTATCTTAAGTTCAATAGAACCTGAATCAATTTTAATTCCTATTTTATTTGGATTATCATTTGCTATCGGTGGATTTGCTAAAGCTAAGGAAGGAATCCTTGCAACTATAAAAAATAAGTCTTTAAATGTTGAAATATTAATGATACTTGCTGCACTTGGTGCATTCATTGTAGGTGATTATTTTGAAGGAGCAATATTGATTTTAATCTTTTCAATTAGTGGTGTTCTCGAATCTTACGCAACATCTCGTAGTGAGAAAGCTCTGACGAGTTTACTAAAATTAGCACCTCAAACAGCACTACTCTATCAAGATAATATTGAAACTGAAGTTCTTGTTTCAAAGTTAAAAATTAATGATCAAGTGATTGTAAAGGTGGGACAGCAAGTACCTGTTGATGGCAAAATAGTCAGTGGCTCTACATCATTAAATCAGGCTGCTATTACTGGTGAATTTGTTCCTGTATCTAAAGATTTGGGAGATAATGTCTACGCAGGTTCAATCAATATAGAATCACAAATCATTGTTGAAACCACTAAAGACCCTAAAGACTCAGTAGTTCAAAAAATTGTTGATTTCGTAAAAGATGCTCAAAAGAACAAAACAAAATCGCAATCCTTCATAGATAAATTCGAAAAATATTATGTATATGTTGTTATTCTAATGGCTGTTTTATTTATGGTTGTTCCTCCACTATTCAATTGGTGGACACCTGCTTATGCATTTAATCGAGGAGTTATTGTTTTAGTGGTTGGATCGCCGTGTGCACTCGTAGCATCTATTACACCTGCTATGCTTTCTTCATTATCCAATGGAGCAAGGCATCGTATCTTGATAAAGGGCGGAAATCCATTAGAAGCTTTGATTGGATTAAAGGCAGTAGTTCTTGATAAAACAGGAACAATTACTTCTGGAATACCTAGAGTGGTTAGAATTGAGATTATTGAAGAACTTGACCGTGAAGAAACTTTATCTATTTTATATACACTCGAAAAGCAATCTGAGCATCCACTAGCAAAATCTATTACAACTTCTCTTGATAAGAAATATTTAAAAGAATCCATCAAGACAATTGAAGTGTCTGGTCGTGGTATGGAGGCTACTATTAATGGTAGTTTATGGCAAATCGGTAGATTTCATTCTGAAATACATAAGGATTTGCATGAAAAACTTGATCGATGCAACTCATTAGGCCACAGTAATGTTTTAATTATTAAAGATTCTATTGCTATTGGATTTGTTGCTTTAATGGATACGATTAGAGATCAAGCAAAAAATGTAATGCTTGACCTTAAAGAAATGGGTATTAAAACCGTTCTTTTAACAGGGGATAACAATTTTACAGCCAACGCTATTGCTAAGGAAGCTGGTATTGATTCCTTTGAATCCAATTGTTTTCCTGAGGACAAGGTAGCACGTGTAAAAGAATTACAAAAATCATTAGGGAAAGTCATGATGGTTGGAGATGGAATCAACGATGCACCAGCACTTGCAATAGCAGATATTAGTGTTGCGATGGGTTCAGCTACTGATGTCTCGCTAGAAACTTCAGATATTGTAATTATGAATGATAAACTAGAAAATATCACAAGAACCATAAAATTGGCGAAAAGAATGCGAAAAATTACCTTACAAAATATTATTTTTTCAACTTCTGTCATTCTATTTCTTTTAATTAGTAATGTTTTCGGAGTAATTGAACTCCCTACTGGTGTTATCGCACATGAAATGTCAACTATATTAGTCATATTAAATAGTCTTCGTCTTTTATTAAAGTAAATTGTTTGGTACTTTAGTCTATTGTCTAAAGTACTTTTTTTTTGCTGAAAAATAAAGCAAACTATTTGCAATTTGTAGTAAAATGAAAATAAGGGTATTCATGGGCTATCTTTCATCTTTTTTCTTTATATACCCAAATGAATTAGATAAGGAGAATCACATTATGTCATTCAACGAGTTCTCAGTAACAACATTTTTTATTGGAATCGCCGTTGTTTCATCATTAATTGCTATTCTTTACGCCTATGTTCTGTACAGAAAAGTTAGTAGAATTCAAGTAAATCACAAGCGAATTGAAGAGATTTCATCCTACATTCATGAGGGTGCGATGGCATTCATGAAAAGACAGTATCGAATTATCATCTATTTCGCGCTTGGTGTTGGAGCACTACTTGCTGCTACCGAGTTCATTCCTGCACTTAAAGGTGCTGAAGGAGTAGGTTGGAAAGCAGCAATTGCCTTCATTGTAGGGGCTTCATTTTCAGGACTAGCTGGATGGATTGGAATGCATACTGCAACCAAAGCGAACTCTAGAACAACCTCAAAGGCAAATACTGAAGGTATGCCAGGAGCGCTTCGTGTTGCATTTTCTGGTGGTTCGGTATTAGGTTTAACAGTTGTTGGTCTAGGTTTATTTGGCTTAACTATACTATTCTTTATCTTTTATTGGGTATATGGAGGAAACTCTGGTGTTCCTAAGGAACAATATCTTGCGCTTACGCACGCAGTCAATACTGTTGCAGGTTATGGACTTGGTGCTTCTCTAATCGCGTTATTTGGTCGTGTAGGCGGTGGAATATTCACCAAGGCTGCAGACGTAGGTGCAGACTTAGTTGGCAAGGTTGAAGCTGGCATTCCAGAAGATGATCCAAGAAACCCTGCAGTTATCGCAGATAATGTTGGTGATAACGTTGGTGACGTTGCGGGTATGGGTAGCGACTTAACTGAGTCTTATGTTGGATCCATTATATCTGCATTAACTCTTGGTATTTATGCATTTGTCGCATTTACTCCTGCGCAAGTCATCGATGGAACGGTGATCTTAAATGCTTCTGTCTTATCTGGTATTGTAGGAGCAGTCATTTATCCTTTATTAATCGCAGGTCTAGGCTCGATTGCAGCTGTGATTGCTGTATTCATTGTAAGAGCTAAAAATTGGCACAATCCACAGCTTGCATTGAGTGTATCGACATATCTTGCAGCGCTTGTGATGTTGGTTGCGAGTTTAGTATTCAGTCATATTATGTTTGATGGTATCCGTGCTTGGGGAGTGTTTGGAGCAGTGGCTACTGGACTTGTTGTAGGTGTTGGTATTGGATTCATTGCTGAATACTATACATCATCAGATTATAAACACGTGAAAGAAATTGCACATCAATCACAAACTGGTCATGCGACTAACGTTATTGCAGGCTTTGGTGTTGGGATGCAATCTACTTTTTTAACAGTCATGATTCTTGTTGCTGGGATAGTCATCTCGTACTTATTTACAAGAGATATGTATGGTATTGCGTTAGCTGCTGTGGGTATGCTTTCTACTGCTGGTATTACTATATCAGTGGATGCATATGGCCCTATTGCAGATAATGCTGGAGGAATTGCTCAAATGAGCAAGCTCGATCATAAGGTTAGAGCAATTACTGATAAATTAGATTCAGTGGGTAACACTACCGCTGCAATCGGTAAAGGATTTTGCATTGGCTCTGCGGCATTGACCTCAATTGGCTTATTCTTTGCATTCGAAAAATCTGCAGGATTATCCGATGGTGCTGGAATTGATATATTACAACCAGGTGTTATGGTTGGTGTATTTATCGGTGCAATGCTACCCTTCTTATTCACTTCCTTAGTTATTAAATCTGTTGGAAAAGCAGCGAATAAGATGATTGAAGAAGTTAGAGAACAATTTAGAAATGATCCAGGTATTATGGAAGGAACTTCTCTTCCTAATTATGCTAAATGTGTCGATATTTCTACAAAAGCTGCACTTAGAGAAATGATTTTACCTGCGATGATTGCAGTATTTTCTCCAATTATTGCAGGGGTATTTTTAGGAGCTGAAGGCTTAGGTGGGCTGCTTGTTGGTGGATTAGTCTCAGCAATAATGCTTGCAGTCTTTATGGCGAACTCTGGTGGAGCATGGGACAATGCAAAGAAACATATTGAAGAAGGTAATCTTGGTGGTAAGGGCTCAGAGGCTCACAAGGCTGCAGTTACAGGAGACACTGTAGGGGATCCCTTTAAGGATACTGCTGGTCCATCGATGGATATCTTAATTAAGTTAATGAGTATCGTATCATTAATTATTGTACCAATCCTTGCTCAAATTGATCCAATCTTAAAATTCTTATTCAAGTAAAAATATAAAGGTTAACTCATATAAAAATGGGTTAACCTTTTTTATTACCTAATGTTATTAACATGTTCAATCATTATCTCAAACAATAATCAATTCATTTTTTCTTTGAGTTCATTGATACGACTACTTTCCTCTAAACTTGATATTCTTCCATCAATAGAAAAATAGATGACCGAGTTAATTATAGCAATGACTCCACTTAAGCTAATGTATAGATTCCATATCAAACCTGCTATCACTAAGACTAAACCAGCAAAAGCGTGAATTGTACCAATCAAAAAAATAAAACTCATTTTTTGCTTATGATCCTTGAATTTATTCTTTAACTGATCATGGAGTATTTCTCCACAATTTTTACACACTAAAACATCATCTGTGTTATTTTTACCGCAACACATACATCTCATCTTTATTTCCCCCTCGAGTAGATATCTATCTCAATTGTATCAAATTAAATGAGTTTTTAGGAATTTTTCCTATAAAAAACAAAAAAACGGCATATGCCGTCCGTGATTTAAGTGGCGCCCACACCAGGACTCGAACCTGGGACCCCCTGATTAACAGTCAGGTGCTCTAACCAACTGAGCTATGTAGGCCGATTAGGCGCTGCTTAATAAATTTTAAAATGAGTGAGGTATGCCTGGCAACGTCCTATTTTCGCTCCTTGGAACTATCTTCGGCGCTGAAGTGCTTAACTTCTGTGTTCGGTATGGGAACAGGTGTGACCACTTCGCCATCGTCACCAGACATCTCTCAAAACTAGATAAA
>JAUSOA010000278.1 GCA_030656435.1 Acholeplasmataceae bacterium
ACGGTGATTATTTAATATACTGTGCTGGACCCATGGGTAAAAATAATATATTAGAAGGTTTAAAAAAAGGATGTGTGATTGGTGGCGGTGTCGGATGTGCTATTGCTTATACGATTGCTAAAGCATTATTTGAACAAAAGACAGTTGTTCATTCAATTATAGGATTTAGAACAAAGGAACTCGTATTTTTAGAAGATGAGTTCAAGGCTATTAGTAATGAATCCTATCTAGTGACAGATGATGGAACCTATCAAAGTAAAGGAAGAGTCACCGATATCCTAAAAGACTTACTTGAAAAAGGTGAGGTCTATGATGAAATCTACGCGATTGGGCCAATTCCTATGATGAAGTTTGTTAGTGAATTAACCAAGAAATATCAAATCAAAACAATTGTCTCCATGAATCCAGTGATGGTTGATGGTACTGGTATGTGTGGTGGATGTAGAGTATCAGTTGGTGGAGAAATGAAGTTCGCTTGTGTTGATGGACCAGAATTTGATGGACATCAGGTCGATTTCGATTTAGCAATATCAAGAAATAAAATGTATGAATCCTTTGAACGTGAAAAGTATCTAGAGGTATGTAATTCATTGAAGGAGGAATCCAAATGATTAATTTATCTAAGGTTAAAGAGTTAATGCCCGTTCAAGAGCCACTTTTTAGAATTACTAACTTTGATGAAGTCTCCTTAGGATATACATTGGAACAAGCACAAAATGAGGCAAAGAGATGTCTAGATTGTAAGCATAAGCCATGTGTCAACGGCTGTCCTGTTGGTATTGATATCCCTAGATTTATAACTAAAATTATCGAAGGAAATATTGAAGAAGCATATCAAGTCATTAGTGAATCTAGTTTACTTCCTTCTGTTTGTGGACGTGTTTGCCCCCAAGAGACTCAATGTGAGGCATTATGTGTAAGAGCAAATAAAGGAGAAGCAGTTGCTATTGGTAATTTAGAGCGTTTTGTTGCAGATTATCATTATAAAAATACTCCAACTTCAAAAATAGATATAAAATCTAATCAAATCAAAATAGCAGTTATTGGCTCAGGGCCTGCTGGATTAACTGCAGCAAATGATCTCTCCAAATTGGGATACCTTGTCGATATTTATGAAGCACTTCATACACCAGGTGGAGTATTGACTTATGGAATACCTGCGTTTAGACTACCCAAGGATATTGTATTAAGAGAAGTGGAAATGCTTAAAAATCAAGGCGTAAATATCATTACAAATACCATTATTGGACAAACTATTTATTTAGATGAACTCTTTGAAATGGGCTATCAAGCTATCTTTTTAGGCACAGGAGCTGGACTACCTAAGTTTTTAGGGATTCCTGGAGAGATGCTCAATGGAGTTTATTCAGCCAACGAATTTCTAACAAGAATTAATTTAATGAAGGCTTACGAAAAAACAAGTCAAACTCCAATACAAATAGCTAACCGCGTTGCAGTTATAGGTGGCGGTAATGTTGCACTAGACGCTGCTAGAGCTGCGAAACGCTTAGGAGCTAAGGAAGTATATATTATCTATAGAAGATCAATGAAGGAGCTTCCTGCAAGACTAGAAGAGGTTCATCATGCTGTTGAAGAAGGCATTATATTTAAAATGCAAATGAATGCAAAGGAAATTTATGGAAATGAATTTGGATTTGTTCAAAAGGTTCGATGTGTCGATATGATTTTAGGTGAAAAAGATGAATCCGGAAGAGCAAAGCCTATTGAGGATCCAAATTCCAGTCATATCATCGAAGTGGATTCCGTCATTATGGCAATTGGTACAACTCCTAACCCGTTAATCATACAAGCCAATCCAGATATTGAATCGACTCGGCAAGGCTGTATCATTACACTAGATGATACCGGAAAAACATCCAAGGATATGGTCTATGCTGGAGGGGATGTAGTCACGGGGTCAGCCACTGTAATTCTAGCGATGGGAGCAGGGAAAAAAGCTGCCACAGCCATTGATATGAAATTAGGAAGCAAAAACTCCTAATATTTTGACCTATTTTCGAGTGAATCATTGAATAACATTTCATTTGGATGTATCATGTAAATAAAGAGCGTTGATATTAAAAGTGCAGCTTAGAGAAAAGTCTCTAGCCGCATTTTTCTTATATACAATCCAATGGAGGGAATATATGCGTAAATTTGCTTTATTTTTTCTTATATCTTTTTCGTTATTTCTTTTTTATGGCTGTGCAAGGACTACTCATATCATTCATTTTGATACGTTAGGTGGAAATATAATTGAAGATATTATTTTAGATCAGTATGAAACACTTACATCAATACCTATACCGATCAAAGAGGGATACACCTTTGAAGGATGGTATATAGATGATGATTATGTAACACCTTTTGTTATCGATGAAACTGCGCTCGAAAAAGAAATGACGCTATATGCGAAGTGGAATAGAATCATTTTAAATGTTACGATTAACTTTAATGTCGACGGAGGATCTGCTATAAGTCCCTATGTTTATCCCCCAGGGGTATCGATTGCAGCTCCAGCGAATCCCACAAAAATAGGAAATACTTTTTCTGGCTGGTATACAAATCAAAACTTAACATCACTTTATGTATTTACTACGATGCCAGAAGCAAGCATGACACTCTATGCAAAATGGACACCAAATAGCTATACAATTACTTTTCAAACCAATGGGGGGTCCATTTTAGAAACTATCGATAATTTTTATGGTGCAATCATTGAAGCTCCAATAAATCCAACTAAAGATCAACATACCTTTATCGGTTGGTATAAAGATAGTGAATATACTGAAGCTTTTGAATTTACAACAATGCCAGATTCCAATATAATGATTTATGCAAAATGGGAAACTTCTGAAGTAACGATTATCTTTGAGTCTGAAGGGGGTTCAGCAGTTTTGCCCATCCATTTAGCACCTGGAGCATCAGTCGATGCCCCTACGAATCCAACAAAAGAAGGATATTTGTTCTCGGGTTGGTTTACATCCATAGAAAGTATCGATTTATATTCATTTGATGTAATGCCTAATTCAAATATCACCTTATTTGCAGATTGGGCGACAGAGGGACTATCCTATGAATTGATCGACAATCTTTATTATGAGGTGAGTTCAGGAACAGCAAACGAATTAGTAGAAATATTCATCCCAAAATACTATTTAGGAACACCAGTGCAATCGATAGCTATACAGGGATTTGCTTATTGTTCCCAAATGGAGTCTATTCATTTACCAGAAACATTAAAAAGGATAAAAAGCTCAGCATTCTTATATGCCAGCTCATTAAAATCACTCCATATTCCTGCATCAGTTTCAATGATGGATACTACTATATTTAGATTCACTAATCAACTTGAAGAAATAACTGTGGATTTAACTAGCATGCATTATAAGTCTTTAGAAGGCGTTTTGTTTAGTAAAGATGGAACAACATTGATTCGATATCCTGCTAACAAATCAAATACAGAGTATATAATCGGTAATTATGTTCTTAATATTGGAAGCGATGCTTTCTCAAATAGTCATCATTTAACATCAATCATTATAGGATCTTCAGTCAATACGATAGGTGATCATGCCTTTTATGACTGTATTGGGTTAACATCAATGGTAATACCAGACAGTGTGACAAATGTTGAAATTTATATCTTTAGAGACTGTATTCATTTAGTTTCTGTTCAGTTGGGTTCAGGTATAACTGCTATTAGTGCGTATATGTTTAATGGGTGCGTTTCTTTAATATCAATTATCATTCCTTTTCAAGTGTTAAGTATCGGTTACGGAGCATTTTATGACTGCATTAGTCTATCAACAATGCACTTAAAAAGAGATTATCTATCGGGAATAACTACAGGAGCATTATTTATGCTAAGCAATACCCCCTTATCTATGAAAATTTATGTAGAAAATGAAATGAGTTTAGATGCATATAAACTTGCATACCATTGGAGTAGCTATAAAACAAGGATGGAAGTAAAGCCATAAATACGAATTACAGAATCATTACAAATGCATGGTGAAAATCATGTATTTTTATATTTCTTACGATTCCTTAAGTTTTCCTTAATAGTACTGATGCATTATTCATTAAGTGTTATAATACTCATAGAAAGACATGAGAAATGTTTTTTAATAAAGGAGATACCTAATGAAGCGTTTTTCAAGTATACAATTTATTACTACATTGGCTTTCTTGGTAGTCTTCCTATCATTTTTCGCTATACTTTACGTCTATTCTTCCAGAACCATTTCAGAAAAACAGTATGATCAACTCCTATTAGAAAGAGATAATATGGAATTAGAAATCGAGAAATTTTTTCTTGACACTTCTCATGTTAATGAAGTCATTGGATCATATATTAAAATTGGTGGAGAAGATGAACTTATCGATTACTTAATTGATGTCAAGTCTACGCATGATGTCATGTTTTCAATTTATTATTTGACAAAAGACAATCAAATGACCAACTCAAGCGGATTTGTACCACCACCTACCATTGATTTTAGAGAACGCATTTGGTACATATCGGCCTTAGCATCTGAAGGAGTTGCTTTTTCACCAGTATTTCTAAATGTAAGTCAAGATAAAATGATTGTAACCATATCGAAGGCCATCTATAATGATAGCAATGAGTTAATGGGTGTTATTGCCTCAGATATTGATATTCAAACTATCCAAGAATTTGTAAGTAATAAAAAGATTGGTACAACAGGATATGCATTCTTAATCGATCAAAACAATCATATAATTGCACATCCTAAATATAATACTGATATCTTAGAACTTGTGACATCGGAAACACTTGTTTATGGACTTTCACATTTAGATGCAACTGATATCACCTCTAATTTTGAAATTGATGGTGTCAAAGGTGTCCTTGCTTTTAACCCAATTATTAATAATTCCTATATGATTTATTTGTTTATTCCGAATAACGAATTCAATACATCAACTTTAATTCTATTTTCAATTTTCTTGGTACTCTCAATTATCATGCTGACTATTGGTACATTACTTATCTTTTTAAACCAAAAATATATTTTTAATCCCTTTAATCTACTTGTAGAAGATATCGATAAAATTGATATGACCAAGGATTTAAAATATCGAGTATCTGTAGAGAATAAGAAAGGTTTTACTGAAATTAGAAAAGTTTTAAATGATGTTTTAGATACGACAACACATTATTTTGAACTTAACCAAAAGGCACATCGTGAGCTTCTGTATGAGAATCAACGAGTTATGCTACTTATCGATTCCACTGCTGATATTATTTTTGAAATTGACAAAGAAAAAAAATATGTCTCAGTATTTGGTAAGGGAATCCAAAAAATAAAGCATACACCTGATCAATATATTGGAAAAAGTGTGCTTGAAGCATTTGGTGAGGAAGGCCTTGAAAGAGACTTAGCTTATGATAAAGCACTTCAAGGGGAATCATCGATTTATGATTGGAAAATAGAAATTGACGGTGAAATCTTTTACTTTGAATCTTCGATATCTCCAATCTATGATGAAGATGATAACATTGTTGGTGCTGTAGGTATCTCTAGAGATATCACCGAACCAACAAAAAGACAAGAAGAAATTGATTTTATTAACTGTCATGATTACTTAACAGGACTATTTAATCGAAGATATTATGCAAAAGTGCTCGAAAAATACGATAAACCTGAGTATTTCCCACTGGGTATTATGAATTTCGATTTAAATGGTTTAAAAATATTAAATGATGCATATGGTCATTTATATGGTGATCTAGCACTTAAACAGGTAGGAGAGGTTTTACTTAGTTCATTTGCTAAAGAAGATATTGTTTCTAGAATTGGTGGAGATGAATTTGCAGCAATTATCCCAAATACAACATTTGAGAAAGTAGAAGCAATTAAAAACAAAATTCGCTCTCAGATTAGTCTGATTACTGTTGAAAATATTAACCTTTCGATGGCGATAGGCTTTGATTTAAAATATGATGAGCAAGCAAATATACAGGATATTATTAAATTTGCTGAAAATAAAATGTATCGTCATAAGCTTTCTGAAGGTATGAGTGTTCGTAATAATGCGATTCGTGCAATCCATAAAACCTTGACTGAAAAATATAAAGAAGAACGTATTCATTCAGAACGTGTCAGTGCGTTATGCAAGGCACTTGGTATCAAATTAGGAATTAAGGATGAAGATTTAAATGAACTTGTGATGGCTGGTATGTATCACGATATCGGAAAAATTTCTATTCCAGATGCTATTTTAGATAAACCAGGTAAATTAACTAAGGATGAATATGATATCATGAAGACCCATACAGAGTCGGGATACCAAATACTTAAAGCTGCTGATGAGTACTCGAATCTTGCGGAATATGCACTATCCCATCACGAGCATTGGAATGGCTCAGGCTATCCTAGAGGACTTGTAGGGACAAATATCCCATTATATGCTAGAATAATTACCATTTGTGATGCCTTTGAAGCGATGACCTCAGACCGAGTTTACCGAAAGAAAATGGATAAAAAACATGCAGTACAAGAAATCATTAAATGCAGTGGTGCTCAATTTGATCCACGGCTTGCACAAGTATTTGTTAAAGAAGTACTTAAAGCAAAATGGGAAGTTTCTGAGATTTTAAAAAAACAAAAAAGCGATTAAAAGACGTATTAAATCGTGTAAAGATCTAAAATTCATAGAAGAACATGTCAAGAATTTGATATGTTTTTCTTTTTTATAACGAAGAAATATCATGATTTATAGGGCTTGGAAGCGTTGACACTTTCTTATATCTTATGATATAATAGTATATGTCGGACACAGTCTATATATGCGAACGATTTGGGAGATCCAATTACACTGATCTAAAGGAACTTGATGACAATAATCTTAAAGATTTAGACTGTCAACTTTTTTCTACGTTTTTATATCAAAATATCATAGGAGGATTTACATGTCTAAACTTATCCATTTTATTAAGGAATTACCTTCGCTCAAAAACTCTGAACTCTATGGAGTCTATCCATTATCACTCAATAGATTCGGACATCTTCATGTTTTTATGATTAATGATAAAAATCAAGATTTTCTTATTGCAACCGGAATCGGTTCTACTCAATTTTTAGGAGATACATTTCAAGAAGGAGAGTTTAGCTATGTTAAAGCTCCTCTTAATCATCATAATGCCAATACGTTAAGAGATCTTTTCCCATTTACAAAGCCTATCCCTGTTCTAAATAAATTAAGAAGCTTTGGTGTAGGAGATCGTTTAGGTATTGCTACTGAAGGACATATACGTGTATTTAAAGAATATGATGCATATCCAATCCTAGCACAACAATCCATTAGAGAACTTGCGCTAACCAACAGAACATATAAGGATGTATTGGATGCTGCGTCTTTTTCTGTGTTTAGAGATGGCTATAAAGATGGATTTGGTGCGGATGGAGATCATTTGAAGAAAGCATCTGAAGTTGAAATGGCATTAAACCTTGGATTTTCAATGATTACACTAGATTGCAGCGAGTTTATTAGAAATGATGTGACAGCAATGACTAAGAATGAAGTCGAGAAAGCATGCTCACTTGATTTAGAGATGAAAAAACGCTATTTAAACCATGCATTTGAAGTTGAAGGCATGAAAATTAGTTTTGATGAAGAAGAGTTAAAACGTAATGTTTTAGTTTATGGAAAAGCCGTTGATTTTGCAGTTCAAATTTATACTGATTATTTTGCAAATGGTAAAACAGATGCAAATTTCGAAATCTCAATTGATGAAACTGCAACTCCTACAACTCCAACTCAACATTATTTTGTTGCAAATGAATTAACTAGAAGAGGTGTCAAACTCGATACAATGGCTCCTCGCTTTTGTGGTGAATTCCAAAAAGGTGTAGACTATATTGGGGATATCAACCAATTTGAAGAAGAATTAAAAATACATGCTGCAATTGCAAGACATTATGGATATAAATTAAGCATTCATTCAGGCTCAGACAAGTTTTCCATATTTAAATTGATTGGTAAGCATACAAGAGGTCATTTCCACGTTAAAACTGCTGGAACAAACTGGCTTGAGGCAATGCGTGCTGTAGCAGCAACTGATCCAAAACTATATAGAGAAATTCATAAATATGCATTATCTATGTTTGATGAAGCACAAAAATTCTATCATGTCACTACAGACTTGACAAAAATCAAGGATGTCGATACTCTTAAAGATGAAGAGCTTGTAGATCTTTTCAAAGAAAATGATGCTAGACAACTGATTCATATTACCTACGGATTTATTTTAAATGCTAAAAATAATGATGATTCCTTCCGTTTTAAAACAAAACTTTATGATTTATGGAGAGAAAAACGTGAGGTTTATGCTGACATGCTTTACACACATATCGGAAGACATCTAGAACTTTTATATAGCGGATTTCAAAAATAATTTAGGAGAAAAAAACATGAAATTTAGAGAAAACTTTAAGTACTCAATTGTTTGCCCAACGAGCATGGGTGTAAGAATTACACCAATTGATCGTCAGCCAGTACATTTAAGCAATATGTTTCATATGCAAGCAACCAGTGCTGAATCTAACGTTTTAAGCATTTCATCCGCACTAGGTTTACCTGCAAAGGTTTTGACGACTTTTGTTAAGGAAAGTCCAATTGCGCAGCTTATAAAAAATGATTTGAAACGCCGTCATATTGATTATGAAGGTGTTGAAGTTCCTCAAGGTGGACCATGGGGATACCGCCACCAGTTTAATATTGCTGATAGTGGCTATGGAATGAGAGGACCTCGTGTCCAAAATGACCGTGCAGGTGAAGTTGGAAGAACACTTAGTCTCAAGGATTTTGATTTAAAAAGAATCTTTGAAACTGAAGGTGTACAACTTTTACATTTATCGGGATTAATTGCTGCTCTATCTCCTGAAACTGGAGTATTTTGTTTAGAATTAGCTAGAAACGCTAAGAAATATGGAACTAAAATCTCATTTGACTTAAATCATAGAGCATCATTTTGGAAAAACAGAGAACCTGAGCTATCTGCAATTTTCAAAGAGATTGCCTCTGTATCAGATATCTTAATTGGAAATGAAGAAGATTTTCAGCT
>JAUSOA010000280.1 GCA_030656435.1 Acholeplasmataceae bacterium
GTCATGCTTTTCATCATCAGTCATATGATGAAATGCCTTTTCCTTTATACGAATTGGATTAAAATTTTCGTTTGGAACCAATTTCTTGCTGATGACATGTTCGACAAGATATTTTGCTATTGCAGGTGCTGCAGTTAAACCTGGAGAATCTATTCCTGCCACATGATAAAATCCTTTAAATTCAATAGACTCTTTAATATAAAAATCATCATAGGTAGAGGATGCACGAATTCCAGCAAAAGTACGAATGTTTAATTCATAAGGAATCGAATCAACTAAACGCTTGACATCTATTTTTATTTGATCAAAACCACTTTTTGTATTGGATAGCAAATCCCTTTCCTCAATCAAAGTAGAGGTTGGACCAATTAAAACATTCCCGTGGACCTGAGGAACTACAAGAACACCTTTTCCTTTATCAGAAGGAAGAGCATAAAGTACATGCTTATATAGATCCTTTGCTTTTCTATCTAGAACAAGATATTCTCCCTTTCTTGGTTTGATTTGATAACCTACATTATTTTCAAGCATGTGCGCAATTTGATCAGCAAAAATACCAGCTGCATTAATCACATTTCTAGTTTCTATATAGCGATTAAAATTGATTTCAAGACGAAAAGAATCCCCTATTTTTTTAATTCCAGTGACTTCACTATTCTTTTGAAATTCAACACCATTTAAGATTGCATTTTCAAGACATGCAAAAGCAACCTCCCAAGGATAAGTTACCTTTGTCGTGGGAAGTGATAAAACTTTTGTTGCATTTTTGGTTAGTAAGGGTTCTAATTTTCTTGCTTCATCTATATCTAATATCTTCGCATCCAAAACTTGATTGAATAACGCTCTTTGATAAAGCTCATGTAATAGTATTTCCTCATCTTTTCCTCGAGCAACAACAAAACCACCCGTTCTGAGTAAGGGTATCGATAATTCTTTTTCCATACTGTCGTAGAGTTTATTTCCCTCTACACAAAGTCTTGCTTTGAGTGAACCTTCTTTTGGATCATGACCAGCATGAATGATTGCACTGTTTGCAATCGTTTGACCGTTAACTGCATCATTTTCCTTTTCTAAAACCAAAACCTTCGTTTTGTATTTTGCTAACTCTCTAGCGATGTTTGCTCCAACAATTCCAGAGCCTATTACTACATAATCATATCTCATATTGCCCTCCTTAGATATTGAAAAAAGAGAAAAAACAAACAAATATTATTTTTTTCTCTCTTGGTCTCTTTTTAGATTAAAATGGTTTTAAATTATAAGGTCCAGAACTCACTGTTGCTTGTGGTTATGGCAACCGCTCCTGAACTTAAGCATTTCTGAATTTGGATTTTGTCCTTAATAAGGCCACCCATCCAAATTTTTGCATTTGTGTGTTTCCTAATCTCGCCAATCATTTCAATCGATAACGCAGGTAAAATCTCTACATAATCTGGCATTAGTTTTTCAGTCATCTCAAGACTTTGTCTCAAGGATATGGAATCCTTCAAAAAGAAACGAAAGACACCAATAACTCCTCTTTTTTTGCATATTTCGATGACTTTAGGTTTTGATGAGATGATTCCATCGACTTCTAGACTCTGAATTAAGTAGATTGCTCCATATTCATCAGCAGAGAGACCCTTGATTAATTCAGAATGAATAAAAACTTTTTTCTTGTTATCCTTCATGATTTTGACCAAATCATTGAGCTGAGCAAGTTGAAAATTCATCAGAATACCGTATGTCAGTGGAAGTGAGATGAACTTCTTAAAATCTGTGAAGTTGCTAATCGCAGGAATGACTTGTTGATTGATCATAATGTGCTCCTTAATAAAAATAAATAGCAAAGCAAAAAGGCTAACGAATCAGCATTTTTAAACCTCGCTCTAACTCTCTTGGCTTTTCTTAAGTTACAATTTGATTATAAGTCTTTTCATGAAAAATGTCAAGTTTGTTTTCATGCATATCTATTGCATATATTTTATGATTTAGTGATATAATATGAGAACAAGATTATTAAGAAAGTTAGTGATTTAAATGAAAAGTGGAAAAAACGTAATTATTTATGTGATGGGTATCGCAGGGTCAGCAGTTTTTCTTGTTGCGGTTCTTATGCTCCTATATGGAGATGAACTTGATCAGATGTTTAATGTTATTGGTATACGTGTTGCAACCGTCTTTGTGGCCTTTGCATCATTTTTATCCAGTATGCTTTTTAGTTTACTAATTTTACTACACAACCGAACAGTTGGCAAAATCAATGATGATACAAACCGTCGCGCAGAGCTTTTTAGAGAACAGCAATTTGCATCCTCAAATTACTCAATTATTGAATTCATGGACCGTATGCTGATCTACGCTGAATCTGAAAGATATGTGCAAAGATTAGTGCAAAGAAGAAGTATGATTTTTCACATGATTGAAGAAGATTTGAGTGAAGAAGATATTTATAATCATCCTGAAAATTACCGATTTGTTTCCGTTAAAATTCCATTTAGAGTCATTGAAGGAAAGATTATATCAAGCATCACTTTTGACAAACTTAGATTTGAAAGAAATGGTGTCAATTATGAGTTTATTACCCCCCCTTCAGAGCATGAAAGTAGAGCATTTTTACTATATAATGAACATACGAAAAGAAACAATGTAATCATCAATTTAATCATTAAAATCAATAGTGTCTTCTATGATCCAAGTGCGATTAATATTTTCTCGAAAATTAAAATTTATATCAACATAACAAGCTTACTTAATGTTAAGGTTAAGGGAAATAGTGAACTCTATTTCACAAACCCTGAACAAATCGAAGGCGATGGAACCAACACTTATCGTATTAACTCGGCAAATTTTACATTGACTGAAATGCCTAGAATTGTTAGTAAATAAAATCTATTTCACTTTCATTTCTAAGACATTAAATTCATTTTTAAAAACCTTATAAGCATAGGAAATTGAGTCATCAATTGCTTGGTTGATATCATCATGAGGAAGTTGTAAATCCTTAGATAATTCAGGTTCAATATAAGTTTTTCTAGACATTATTTTCAGGAATTGAGTCGGATGAAGTCCAGGCTCGATTCCTTTTTTTCTATATTGTGATTTTAGCCTAGCAAAGCCAATATAAGCAAGTGCTTTGGGAACGGTTATTACTTTTTTATTTGGCATATCCATTGCAATAAGCACCCTGTGAATCAACTGTTTCCAATCCATGTTGAAGTAGCCTATTGGGTAGCATTTTTTCATGTCCCCAAATAGTATTGAGTGATAAATTGCATGGGCAACTTGATTCACCGTAACCATGGCTGTTCCACCTTTCGGAAAAAGGATAGTTTTCGGTTTTTCAAACTGTTTTACAAATATAGTCCATACAGGCTTTCTTCCATTTTGAACCCCAAAAATATAAGGTAGCTCTAAAACATTAACGAAAAATTTTTCATCAGCGAAAGCTAATGCGACACGCTCTTGTTCGATTCGACTTCTAATATATGGATGGTGTTTTTCTAGTTTTAAATGAGTCCAAGTTTTAGCAAAATAAGAAAAATAGGATCCTAGTATTACAGCATGACGAATACCAACTTTTTTCGCTATTTTCAGCATGCGTGATAGAGGCTCAATATTATACTTAACATAAGCATCATAAACTGGTGCTTCAAACTCTACTCTTTCATCAACTCCAGCAGCAAATACAAAGGCATCATACCCCATAAATACCTTTTCGATTTCCTTATCGCTCATGGTCATATAGTTGTTTAGTATTACTTTCATTTGTTTAGGAATATCAAGATTTTCTGGCACTGGCGGAAGTGATATAGAACTCACACTATGACCATTTTCAATCATCAGTTTTGCAGCAGCTGAGCCAAGCAAACCTGTTCCGCCTAAAATGATTATTTTCATGGATTCACCTCTAATCCTGAATCTTAAAATAATTGGTTCTCAATATTTTTTTTGATAATTGATAATAGAGTGTTGCTTGAACCATCACACCGTTTCCATTGATGGTAGGATCTGCAAGCATCATGAATGTTGATCCATCATAGACTGCATAATTTTTATAGAGAACGAAATTTCCTGTGGTTCCAAAAATGTCATTTCCAACATAGTGATTATATTTTCCATTTAAGCCAAACATATTATTAATCATGGGTAATATATCAAAAGAAGTTGAAAGCATTGAAATTTTTTTGTTTTGAATTCCATCCGCCCAAATATATAGATTTCCTCTATGCTTTAAATGATGTGCATCAATGCCTTTATATTCTTCATAATCATCTTGATTCATCGTATATGGATAATGGTCTCCTGATAGTAAAATTACAGTGTTTTCTAGCATATCCCTATCATCAAGATCCTCAAAAAGCATTCCTAGCATATCATCAAGTTCTAATTGAGTTGCTAGATAGTACTTTATCGAGTCTGAAATCGAGTCACCGTAATGATTTTCAATAACATCTAAATGCTTTTGTGCAACAACATGATTTTTTGTATAAGGTGAATGTCCCGAGAAGGTAATAACAAAACTAAAAAACGGAGTGGGTTCACCAATAATATATTCTCTCGCATGCTCATAGAAGATGGTATCGAATTTCTTATTGAAATCGTCTAGACCAAGTTCATCTCTACCGTAAAAATGATCATAGCCTAGTCCAGCATAGCTTATATATCTTGTGTAGAACTCTTTATAGTTTCCGTGCGTTGCATTTGTCTGGTAACCTTGATTCTTAAATAATGAAGCAAGCGATGTAGAATAGGAATTCTTGTTGAACATAAAGGAGGTTGGACCGTCCTCGATAGAAGGAACAAGACTTGTATTGAAAATGAATTCAGTATCACTTGTTGTTCTTTGAAAAACAGGTGTGAAATGATTTTGAAAATCGAGTCCTTCTGTTTTTAATTTATAAAGATTTGGTGTCAATTCTTCGGATAAAGCCATTTCATCATAGCTTTCTGCTAAGATAAAGATTAGATTTTTCCCGATAAAAATATCTGTGTATTCATTTTCCACATGATTTTTATGATTATCTTCAAAGTATGCATCTAGGAAAGTCCTATCTCTTGGATTTTTGAATCGTGGTGTCAAGGTATCTGACAAATCAGTGACAAGTAAATTGAATGTTCCAAAGCGTGTCGCGAAATGCGTGCGATTAAAAATTGTTATATAGAGATAATGGTCACTTGTATGTGGTCTATCACTGGATACTTGATAGTTTGCATTTAGATTCACAAGAATGAAGAGCAGGCTTGGAAATAGTAAAGCCTTCATAAAAAAACTTGATTTAATATCAATATGTGAGGTATTTTTATTTCTTAGATAATAATAGATGGAGATACCAACAACAAGCAAAATAAGAATTTGAAGAATCTCAAACTTATACATGCTTTCTCCGGATTCGATGCCTTCTCTTAGTGAAACTGCTTCTCTAAAACTAAAGAAGTCTCTAAAGATTCTAAAATAGATATCTTGACCCAGAAGATAAACCGCATAAAACGAAATGATAAAAATATCAAAAATGCGACTCATTTTTATAGGTAAAATCATTGAAAATATAACGAGAATACTAAGTCCAAGTAGTATTGAAAATATATAAATCATCGAAAAGCTTAGTGAATTTTTAAGTAAAAACAATATGTCCATAGTCAACATAGCAATACCTAAGATAAATTTGTCAAGATACGTTAAATAGTTTTTTTGAAGCCACGATTTATTGATATAAATGAAATAACCAATCAACAAGAGTGAAAGCGAAAAAAGAATCCATTTGAAAATATCCTTGACGATATAATCACTTATAAAAATCAATTGAAAAGCATGGATGATTGCCAAGCCTAATAGAATGTATGCAATTACTTTAAGTTGTTTTCTACACATAGTATCCCCTACAAAATTTTCGTTAACTGTTATCTTAATTATACATCAAAAGAGGCTGACTCGGTGTCAGCCTTTATTAAAGATAAATTTCTAAAATACTTTTAGCATCAATTTTCTCGAAGGTTGAAAGAATAATGACTTGGTAAATCCAATCGATTTTACGAATTCTTCCAAAGGTAGAGCGCATATAGCCATCTACATAGTATTCGATTTCAATTTCCAAGTTTTGGTGCAGCGCAAGTTGAAGCTTATGGTTCATTTCTTCATACTGATCATCACTTAAAATTGGTTTTTCTTTTTTTCCTAGGCGGTACTTTAGTTCTTTAATCATCGAGTGATAGCCAACAAGTGCATCAAATGGAGCCCATTTGATAATTCCTCGATCCACGTAATGATTATGCATGGTGACCTCCAATCATCTTATTTCTAGCTTTGATGGTTGATGATTCAAATTCGCTTGATGCACGGTTGATGCTGTTTCTTCCGAATTTAAACTTGAGTTCATCGACAGCTAAATGAAGATTGTGCTCTTTAATAATTTGTTCTGCATTCTCAAATAGTGAAAATTGATAGACATGACTTTCACTCAGGTTGGTGACACTGACGTGTACACGCCGAATGGGCTCATCCTCATAGTACTTACGAAATATATCAAGACAAGCCTCATAAATAACAGACGCATTAGCACTCGGCTGATCCAAACTAACCTGTCTGCCAAAGCCACCACCGACTTCTTTACTATAACCAATACCAAAATGGACGGTTTTAGCAACCTTTTTATGAAGACGAAGTCTTCGAGTGACGTCATCGACCATTTCAAGGATGATTTGAAAAATATCGGGTGGAAAATAATCGTGGAACAATGTTTGTCCAGAGCCGTAGCTTTTACTTACTGCACGGATTGCCTTCTTTTGTTGAATCATGCTCATATCAATACCATGTGTGTGATAATAAAGTTCTTCACCCAGTATACCAAAGTTTTTCTTTAGGGTAAGTAAATCATAGTGTGCAATATCCCCAATCGTTTCTAAACCGAATCTTGATAGGTTGCGCTCCATATTGTGCCCAATTCCCCACATCTCAGAAAGAGGAGAAACAGGCCAGAGTTTGGTAGGAATATCTTCATAGGTCCATTTCGCGATAAAATCGGGTGCCTTTTTAGATTCGATATCTAGCGCAAGCTTACTCATTAGCATGTTAGGGCCTATTCCACATGTCGCAAATAGTTTTGTTTCCTGATAAATCGTGTCTAAAATCATTTTCGCGATTTCAATATCTGTTTTTTTGTAATAGTTTAAGTATTCTGTGATATCGAGAAATGCTTCATCAATGGAATAAACGTATAAATCGTCTTCTGAAACAAACTTCAGATAAATCTCAATGATTTTTGTCGAGTACTCAAGATAGGTTGTCATTCGTGGCTTTCTAAAAATAATGGGCAAATCCTTAGGGATTTCATGAATGCGACAGCGACTAGGAACACCTAGGGTCTTCAAGTAAGGCGATACGGCAAGTACAATCGAACCGCCGCCTCTAGATGCATCAGCAACCACTAAAGGAGTTTTAAATGGATCTAAATTTGAAAGTGCGCACTCAACGGAGGCGTAGAAACTTTTCAAGTCGATACATAAAATGTGCCGATGAAGTTTGTATTCTTCCATGGTATCACTCCCTTTGTGCAATCATTATATCAATAATTTTCGAAAAGAAAAGGGGGTAGAAATCATTTTTTTATTGAAAGTGTTATCTGAAAAAACTTACATTTGTATTCATTATAAAAGTAAGCGTTTCACTTTGAAACTTAAGATTTTTAGGTTCGAAAATGGATTTTTCTCATTAAAAAAACTCAGATTTCTCTGAGCTTATTTTTCTAACAAACTAAACAGTATACGTTTTTCCTCTTCAGTTAAGTATCGATATTTTCCAACTGGAACATCTAAGGTAATATTCATGATGCGTGTTCTCTTGAGAGAAACAACACCATACCCAAAGAATTCACACATTCTTCTAATCTGTCGATTCATACCTTCAGTCAAAACGATTTTAAACCTTTTTGGACCGAGCTGCTCAACCTTGCATGGCTTAGTAATCGTATTTAAGATTGGAACTCCAGCAGCCATTTTAGAAGCGAAGTCAGTAGAAAGAACACGGTCTACTTGTACAATATATTCCTTTTCATGTGCATTTTCAGCCCGAAGGATTTCATTGACAATATCGCCATCATTGGTCATTAATATCAAACCTTCGGAATCCTTATCGAGTCTTCCAACATGGAAAATACGCTTTGGATACTTCATGAAATCAATAATATTACCTCTAATTTTTTGATCTGTAGTTGAAGTAATGCCTACAGGTTTGTTTAAAGCGATATAAACAAAATCTTGATGCGGCTTTAAATCGTGACCTTCCACAGTGACTGAGTCACTATCTCCAACCTGATCACCAAGAGAAGCTATTTTTCCATTAATTCTAACCTTTGAATTTTCAATTAAGCGATCTGCCTCTCGTCTAGAACAATAGCCAACCTCACTTAAGTATTTATTAATTCGAGTTGCCATCTTAAGCCTTATAGCACTGTGGTGCAGGATAGTTCTTACCCATTAAATCCACCGTCATTTTTTCAATGATGATATCCTTAAAGGGCTTATCACGAAAATCCTTAGGAGAGACAGCGATTTTATCGACAACCTCCATACCTTCAACAACACCACCAAATGCGGCATATGCACCATCTAAATGTGGTGAATTTTGATGCATGATGAAAAATTGAGAGGTTGCAGAATTTGGATCGTTTGTTCTAGCCATGGAGATTACGCCACGAAAGTGAATGAGTGGATTATCAAAGCCATTAGATTTGAATTCGCCCTTTATTGGACATGAAGAATCTTTACCCCATCCTCCTTGAATCATAAAGCCTGGAATAATGCGGTGAAAATTAAGACCGTCATAGTATTTTTTTTGAACTAAATGAATGAAATTACTGACTGAATTTGGTGCAACATCGTAAAACAGCTCGAGTTTAATGGTTCCTAAATCTTTAATGACCATGGTCACTCTGGGATTGTCTTGATTTAAATAGTTTTGATAGCTCATGATATACTTCCTTTCATCTTTTTAATACCTCATTATTATACCAATAATATGGCCTATGAACACATATTAAACATAAAAAATGTGAATTTTAAGATAGTATAGGTTGAATAATGACACAAAAATAAATAGGGTATCCATTTGACCAATCAAAAGGGTTACCCTACTTATTAATATTCATTTTAGATTTTAAGTTTCTTTTGAATAAGTAAATTGTTTTTTTTGATACATTTGCATATCACTTGTCTTAATGGCATCCTCTAAGCTATGTTCCTTAGAATGATAAGCAGAATGCCCAATTGATCCAGTTACGGTATATGTTTTCCCATTTAGAAGAATCTCATGCTCTAGAACCTTTTTAAAGGATTGGATGACATTTTCAATTTCTATTCCAGAGGTTGCTCTATGTAAAATGATAAATTCATCGCCGCCATATCGAATGATGATGGAGTTTTCACCAAAGAAGGTGCGCATTCTCTCAGAGATGACACAAAGAATCTCATCACCGATAGCGTGACCATAGGTATCATTGGTAAACTTAAAATTATCTAAATCCATAAAAAGTAGATAGAAGTAACCATCGAGGGGGCTAATACCTTTTTTCTCATTTTCGATGAGCTTATTCAAATAGAGTCTATTGTAAACGCTAGTTAGTGGATCGATAACAATTTCTGTCTCTAAGCTCTTTGAGAAAGCCTTGAAATTCAAGAATTCATCTGCAATTGCAACTGACATAAAAGCAATCATAACCAGTGATGCAAAAAGGAAGTTATAAAGGCTTCCACCGAAGAAAAACTCAAGCAATGTAGCAAATATCATTATAATTGCTGAAAACATCATTAAAACTGAACCTCTAGCCTTATGAATTAATCCGAAAGCTAAAGTGTAGATGAAAAATGGAACAAATCCTATGAATAGGAATTTAAACAAGGTAAACATATCCTCTAGATTTCTGACTGGAACAAGCATTCCTACGACAATCAAAGTTATAGCGAGTCCAAAGTAAAAATATTCTAGATGACGTTTAATCGGAATAAATTGCAATCGACTAAGGAATAAACCAATGACTGGAAGAATGAGCATACCGAGGATGTATTCCAGTCTAACTATTGTATACCAAGATAAAAAGGGAAGGATAAATAAAATAAGCCTATGTCCAGTAATAATTAGACGCATAGCGAGCAAAAACGAGAAGAGACCAAGATAAAATGCCTTGTATTCCCTTCTAGAGAGCATGTGAAGGATAACGAAATAAACACCGTTTGCGATAATAATACCGAATAGAAAAGAGGTCAAAATATAATGATTAATTTCATAGCTAAATAGTTTTGCTCCACTTGAGATACTAAGTGGAAGCCAGAAACCAGCTTCGTGATTATCGAAATTTGAGATTTCCATCGTTATTATGGCAACACCATCATCATCAGGTGAAAAATATCCAACCTCGCTTTTTGAATAAGGCACATAGTTTTCTCTAGTTCTTGAGACAACACCGTTATTCATAATGACGTTTCCATTGACACGAAGCGTATAGCTAATGCCAGCATCTATTAGACTGACTCCATAAACCTTTTCTTCAGTCAAACCAGTGATTGTCAACCGGTATGTTGCATAACCATAAGGCTTATTTCCATAAAGCGGATTATTTGCCCAATAGTGAGGAATACTAACAATTGTGCCAACTCCAGAAATGTCTTCTGCAAGTGAATGATTAAAGAACTCCCATTCTCCATCTAAATCAATAATTTTATTGGAGTTCCAGGCAGATAAATCGATATTT
>JAUSOA010000285.1 GCA_030656435.1 Acholeplasmataceae bacterium
ACGGTCTGCAGGTAGACCTTCTCTTAGTAAATATTCTCTTGCGATATCACTATAGGTTAAGTTGATGTCTGAGATATGATCTACAATCTTTCTGTTGGTTTCTTCTGGTACTCTTTGGTCGAAGCAGCGATTGCCTGCTTCCATGTGAAATATTGGAATATGTTTTCTTTTTGCAGCAATAGCGCTTAAGCAACTATTGGTGTCACCAAGAACTAAAAGAGCGTCAGGAGCGACTTCATCTAAAACCTTATCCATACCAATTAAAATATGACCAATCGTCTCAATTGCACTACCTACAGCAGCATTTAAGAAATAATCAGGTTTTTTTAACTGAAAGTCCTTAAAGAAGACTTCATTTAACTCATAGTCATAGTTTTGTCCGGTATGAACAAGAATGTGATCAATCGCATCCGATTGATCTAGTTTTTTAATCACTGATGATAATCTTATGATTTCAGGTCTTGTACCTACAACAGTTAATACCTTTAATTTTTTCATCTCTACACCTCAAGGAAAATCGTATCTGGTCTATCTGGATTAAAATATTCATTTGCCCACATCACTGTAACCATATCGGTACTACCTAAGTTTTCGATATTGTGTGTATATCCTGGTGGAATATCTATAACCTCAAGTTTTTCTCCGCTAACCCTATATTCAATCACGTGATCAGTTAAAACATTTCTAAAGCGAATCACACCATATCCACTCACAACTAAAAACTTTTCGTTTTTAGTGTGATGCCAGTGATTCCCTTTTACAATACCGGGTTTAGATATATTAATAGATACCTGACCGCGGTCAGGTGTCTTGATGAATTCAGTAAATGAACCACGCTGATCGATATTCATCTTAAGTGGATAACTAAAGCTATTTTCGGGAAGATAGCTTAAATAGGTTGCATAAAGCTTCTTAGTCAGTGGGTCAATTGTGCTTGGAATCGTTCTATTTTGTCTACTATCCTTGAAGTCGTGGATTAAGTTTGCAAGCTCACCAAGCTTAATTTGATGCACTGGGGTGACACTATAAAAGGTTTCTTCATAATCATTTAAATTGAGTAAACTGATAAGTGATGATACCAAATCATCGATATAGATTAAATTGAGTAAATAGTTAGGATCAGATATTTGTATGGGTAGATGATTTGCAATATTATAGCAAAAAGTTGCGACTACGCTATTATAATTGGGTTTGCACCATTTTCCGAATACATTTGGAAAACGGTAAATCAAAATAGGTGATCGATTTTTCTTACCATATTCTATTAATAGATTTTCTCCGGCCTTCTTACTTTCTCCATAAGGATTATTTAATTCAGCTTGAATCGATGAAGCAAGCATAATAGGAGCTTTATTGTTGTTTTTCTTAAGAAAAGATAATAGTGTTTGAGTGAATCCATAATTTCCTGTCATAAAGTCCTTAGGATCACTGGGACGGTTAACGCCAGCAAGATGAAAGATAAAAGAGCAATCCTTAGTATATAACTCTAGCTCTTCAACTGAAGAATCAACATCGTATGGGTAGACTATATAGTTTGGAAAAGTCTTTAGAACAGATATTAAATTTTTCCCGATAAAACCCTTCGCTCCTGTAACTAATATCTTCATTTTTTCTTCCATAATTCCAACTCTTCTCTAACGTAATCTAGCTCAAGTAACTTTATAGTAATTTCTTTCACATTTAAGATTCTTGAGTTATGGGAGTTATATTCCTCTAAGTGAGAAAACTCTTTGATTCCATCAACGAAATATTTATCATAATTCAAATCTCTTTGATCCGCAGGTATTCTAAAATAATGGCCTAAATCCTCAGCAACTGCAAATTCTTCTTTCGTAAGTAGTGTTTCATAAAGCTTTTCACCATGTCGAGTTCCAATAATCTTTGAACCAGTTTTCGATTCAAATAGATTCAAAATAGCTGTTGCTAAATCGCCAACAGTTGATGATGGAGATTTTTGAACTAAAATATCTCCCGCATTACCATGATTGAATGCGAATAATACGAGCTCAACAGCTTCATTTAAATCCATTAAAAATCTAGTCATATCAGGGTTAGTTATCGTAATTGGTTTGCCTGCCTTGATTTGGTCGATAAATAAAGGAATAACTGAGCCTCTTGAGGCCATGACATTGCCGTATCTTGTCCCACAAATCAAAGTCTTTTTAGGGTCTACAGTTTTCGCTTTTGCAACAAAGACCTTTTCCATCATTGCCTTAGATATTCCCATCGCATTGATTGGGTAAGCTGCTTTATCAGTAGATAGACAGATAACCTTCTTAACTCCAAGTTCAATTGCAGCAGTTAAGACATTATCAGTACCAATAATATTTGTTTTTACAGCCTCTAATGGGAAGAACTCACAGGATGGAACTTGCTTGAGTGCTGCAGCATGAAAGATATAATCAACACCATATAAAGCATTTTTAATGCTTTGGATATCCCTTACATCACCAATAAAGAATTGCATTCTATCGTCATGAAAAAGCTTTCTCATGTCGTCCTGTTTTTTCTCATCACGAGAAAAAATCCGGATTTCTTTAACATCAGTATCGAGAAATCTTCGTGCAACTGCGTTACCAAAGGATCCTGTACCACCGGTAATCATTAAAACTTTGTCTTTAAACATAGATACACCTCTTTTATGTGTTAATAATTTCTTCAAGTCTATCCATAAGCTTAGACTTGTTGAAATGTTTATTAGAATATGTTTTTGCGTTACTTCCTAATTCTTTTCTTTGCTTGATGGTCAGTTTCGTAAACTCTATGATATTTTTAGTAAACTCATTAACATCACCAGCTTTTGCACAATAGCCACAATTTGATAGTTTGACAATGCTTTGAACCTCTCCATTTGCACTTGCCATAATCGGTAGTCCATATGCCATATAGGATTGCAGCTTTGCAGGAATGGTTAAATCAAAAATAGGACTTTCTTGTAATGTTAGTAAAGCTGCATCATTTTGCTTAAAATAGGAAGGCATTTCCTCAAGTGGTCTTTTTCCATAAAACTGGAAATAATGACTGACTGCCAAATCCTCTGACTGCTTCATAAGATTCTGTCTTTCACGACCTTCACCAACGATATTGAACTTAACTAAGATATCTTGATTCTTCAGTATAACTGCAGAATCAATTAACATATCAAGTCCTTGAGCAACACCAATGCTACCTGCAAATATAAAATTAACAACTTCATTACTTGTATCATCATCAAGATTTATTTCTACTTCTTTTCCAGAAAACAAATCCTCTGCATATTGTGGCCAAAATTCAATTTTATCTTTTGATATATTCATCTCAGCAATCTTATCGATAAAGCTCATTGATGATGTTAAAATGCGAGTAGTGTCTTGATATATTTTTGTCATACTTTGGGTTAAGTAATTGAGAATTCCTTTATGATGAATATTACCAGCATACTGGACATTATCTGGCCATAAATCCATTACATAAAATGTTGAGTTAATTTTCCTTCTTTTCGCGTATCTTAGTCCAATTCGTGCCTTAATCATTGGTGATGTCCCATAGATTAATACATGATCAGCCTTAATCCTTGTAAATATTGAAAAGAAAAATCCAGAGAATTGAAAGGATAAATAATTAAGAATCAAACTAATGCTTCTATTACCTCTAGGAAATATAGGAAGTCTGACGATATCAATTCCGTTATAGGTCTCTCTTCTTTTTCTAAATATTCCATATCCCTTAGCAAATTTTGCTTGAGGAAAATTTGGAATACCAGTGACAACTGTCACCTTATATCCTCTTTTAATGAGTTCTTCTGCAACATCATTGACTCTAAATATAGTTGGATAGAAATGCATGGTTACAATCAGTATATGTTTATTTTTCATTGGATTAGTCCTTCTATCCAGTTGGATAACTAAAGTATCTTAATTAGATTTTCGGTTTCAATATAGGAAATATGTTTCTCTTTTAAAAAGTCTTGGAAAGTTTTTTTAGAGTCATTTTGAATGACAGAACCCTTTGTGAAAATCGTTCGTACTGTCAAAATGATAATTTTTAAATCAAACCAAAAACTTTGTTTAGTTACATATAATAAATCATAACGAATTTTCTCACTCGCTTCAGTATCATATTTACCCTTAATCTGAGCAAGTCCTGTTAAACCAGGTTTAACGTTTGATCTAAAATAGAATTCTGGTATTTCTCTTGCTGCTTCTTCAATTTCTTCTATAATTAAAGGACGTGGACCAACAATTGACATCTCACTCTTAACTACATTGATGAGCTGTGCAAGTTCATCAAATCTTGTTGCACGCAAGAACTTACCAACTCTAGTAATTCGATTATCATTTATTGAAGCTCTCTTATTGATTTGATCTGCATGTTGATTGACTGACATAGTTCTAAATTTATAAACTTTAAAGGGTTTATTATGTCTCTTGTAGCGAAGCTGCTTAAAGAAAATAGGACCACCATCTTCCAACTTGATGAGTATTGAAAAGATCAAGAAAAATGGTGCTAAAATGATTAATCCAAGTAGTGAAACAATTAAATCAAAACTTCTCTTCAGAAATCGTTGTTCATGAGTAATACCAAATGCAGGAAGATGTAATAGTAAAATATCATCAATACTATCATCCTTGGCATTCATAAAAGATATCTCATGTGTTTTAGGAACTACGTAAATATTTCGATAAGCCTTAGCAATCGTATATTGCATAAGACTATACTTGATATTATCAGATAGACTAGGTGTCAAGTAGACATCATCAATATCATGAACTAAATCATAAAAATCATCACTGACTTGATGATTGATTTCAAAAATAATAGAATGAATCTCTTTGTTGTGGTCGCTATCTGTGTGAAATTTCAATGCTAACGCCAAAGCTTCACGCTTTGGACCAATAATCATTACTTTTTTCATAATTACTTTTGAAAAAAGTCGGTGCATGATAAACTTATAAACTGCAAAGATAGCGATTTGAAGGAATAGTATAGCGATAATAGTCATTGGACTAAAGGCCATAT
>JAUSOA010000001.1 GCA_030656435.1 Acholeplasmataceae bacterium
GAAGATGAATAATGGATGCTCCAGCAAGATATGCTTGGTATGCTTCCTCTACTGTTTCTTCAATCGTGTACGGTATATATGGGTTATCATTTTTTGTAACCTCAGCGCCAGATATAGCGCATGTAATGATGAGCTTATTCATGTTTGATTCTTTGTTTTACCTTGGGCACAACACATGTTCCAATACCCTCAGTAACAAGTATTTTTTTAACTAGAAGATCGGCTGCTGAGGAACTGATATCCGGTCTAGAAGATATCACCTTATAGCACCAAAAATGCATCTTTCTCGATGTTTGACCAAACTCAATGATCTCTCCAACAACTTCGATAAAGTCTCCCGCATAAAGAGGTGCTAAAAAATCAATTTTTTCATATGCTCTAAATAACCCCTCATCACCATCATGATGAATAAGTAGTTCTGTAGCGACATCTCCAAATAACGCGATAACTCTTGCACCATCTACTAAGTTTCCTCCATAGTGTGCATCTGCTTGACTGAGTCTTAAACGATGTATGATCTTTTCCATTTTTATACCTCCATCAATTGAACTTGATTGTATTTTAATTTTGCATCTGTTTTTGATATGATTTCTTCAATTGAAACATCAGGATGTCTTTCGATTAAGTAGAGTCCATCTTCTCTAACTTCCATAACTGCAAGTTCTGTAACAATTAAACTTGCTTTTTTATATCCTGTTAAGGGCAGGGTGCATTTTTCTTTAATCTTTGATTCATCTTTATTCATATGTGTAGTAGCAATAATTACACGCTTCGCTCCAGTGACTAAATCCATGGATCCTCCCATGCCTGGGACTAATTTCCCCGGGATTATCCATGAAGCAATAGAACCTTCCTGATCTACTTCAAGAGCACCTAAAACTGTGACATCTAAATGTCCGCCACGAATCATCATAAATGATAGTGAGGTGTCAAAAAACATTCCGTGTTTTAGAATTGTTGCATATTGTCCACTAGGGTTTGTTAGATTATAGTCAATATTATTTTCATCGGCAAGTGGACCTAATCCGATAATTCCATTTTCACTTTGCAAGAAAACTTCAACATCATTAGGAATATAGTTAGCTACCAGGGTTGGTATTCCAATGCCAAGATTGACAAGGTTACCATTTTTAAGTTCTTGTGCAATACGTTTTGCAATAATTTGTTTAGCGTCCATTAAATTGCACCTCCAAGAATAAAATCTATAAAAACATGAGGAGTAATTACATGCTCTGGATTAATTGATTCAACCTTTTCATGAATCAGTGCTACAACAACATCTGCTGCAGTTGCCATGATTGGATTGAAATTTCTTGCTGATCCAGAATACGTTAAATTTCCTAAATAATCTGAGTAATAAGCATTAATGAGTGCGAGATCTGCACTTATTGGTTCTGCAATAATGAACTCTTTGCCCTCAATGGTAATCTTCTTTTTCCCAATTTCAACAGGTGTATGGATACCGGTAGGTGTAAGGATACCTCCTAATCCACCTCCCTTAGCACGTATTTGTTCAATGAAGGTTCCTTGAGGAACCAATTCTACATCTAGTTTTTTTTCACCCATCAACTTACCGACAAAAGGATTGGTACCTATATGAGTTGCAATCAACTTTTTAACCTGATTGTTTGCAATCAATTTACCAACACCCTTGTCAGGATATCCCGCATCATTACATATAATCGTTAAATTCTTAACATTGGCTTCAACAATATAATCAATTAAGAGTTCCGGGGTACCACAAGTTAAAAAACCACCCACCATAATGGACTGTCCATCAAAAAGTTTCTTTTGAAATTCATTTTTATCAATCCATTTATTCATCTTTCTTTTCCCTTCTAGGCATCATTAAAGCTTCACCCGTCAACATCAACTCGTTTTGTTCATTAAATATTTCCGTAGAAAAAATAACTCGATTTTTCTCTTCAATAATTTCTTTAACCGTAATTTTAACTGTAAGCTCAGTTCCTGGGTATACCGGCTTAAGAAACTTTAAGGATTGTCCACAGTAAATAGTTCCTTCTCCAGGATATTCAGTTCCGAATATCTTAGAAAACAGTGAACCAATCAACATCCCGTGAACGATAGGCTCTTTAAATGGTGTTCTTTTACAATAATCCTCATCGAAATGTGCTTGATTCATATCGCCTGTCAATTCACCAAATTTATGGACATCCTCTTTGGTAATGACACGCTTGTAACTTCTTTCTTCACCGACATGCATTGTTTTAATCATCCTATGACCCCTTTTTCAAAAAAATAAAGAACGCTGCATAAAACCAGCGCTCCATTTAGGTTTAAATGGCAATGAAGGAGGTGTACCCTCAATCATCAAGGTTAATGAGTGGACATCACTAAACTTTCGGCGGTATGCACCTTCTTATAATCACTGGATTGTCCACAATCATTTGTGATTAAATACCCAACAGACCGCACCTCTGTATCGTTTCTATTCTCATTATAAACGATATGTGAAAGCGCTGTCAATGACCTTTCGAACGAAATATTAGACTTCTTCATAATAATGCATTAATTTACCCTTAAACAACCAGATTTGTTTGATAAGTGATAATTCAGTGTATAAT
>JAUSOA010000003.1 GCA_030656435.1 Acholeplasmataceae bacterium
CAATGAGAATGTGCTTCAAGGAATAGAGAACGCGGTCAAATCATCGATGCAGATCAAAGGTATCATCAAGATGAATGGGATGCTTTCTGAAGCGGATAAAAAGAAACAACGAGAATTATTTGATATCGCATTAAATGATTCAATCTCCACAAAGGGTAGTTCTATCATCCCAATTGATCTAAAGTCTGAATATGTACCTTTAAGAGTAGATCCAAAATTAATTGACAAAGAAACACTTGAGTTCTTACAATCAAAGATCTTGGACTACTTTGGAGTATCAGCACCGATATTTGCGAACAAATATTCTGAAGAGGATTTTAACTCTTTTTATGAATCAACGATTGAGCCACTAGCGATTCAGCTATCAGAGGCTTTTTCTTTGGGATTACTCACCGAAAATGAGCTATCTCGTGGTGAGGAGATTATTTTCTATAGTGAGCGATTGCAGTATGCAAGTTGGAATACAAAAGTGAGTGCCATCGAAAAACTGATGAGCCTAGGGATCATGACCTTAAATGAATCCAGAGCATTACTCGGACTAGAACCCATTGAAGGGGGAAACAAGAGACTGCAATCTCTCAACTTTGTAGATGCAGATAAGGCCAATATTTATCAAGTAGGAGAGGAGACAAAACCAAATGAAAGTAACAGTTAATGGAACGATTTCTAAAGATGCACTCAAAGTCATCTTAGAAACGCAGAAAGAAAAAACAAAAATCATTGATGAGTTTTGTAAAGAAAACAAATTCACGCAATTTTGTTACAAGGATTCAGAACTAGAGTATTCGCTTGATAAACAAATCAAAGCGAAAGTGGAGGTCAGAACTAATGATTAAAGAAACCATACTAGCTGATGTTAATTTTGAATAAGCCGAAGGCAAGATGACCCTTGAAGGGTACGCAATTGTATTTAGTCAACCTACCCTAATTGGAGATGAAGAGTATGGCTTTACAGAAGATATCGATCTGACTGCGTTTCAAGATACCTTATTGACGGATGTTCCAATGAAGTATAACCACATGGATTCCTTTCTAATCATCGCAAGAACGAAAAACAAATCTTTATCTCTATCTGTGGATAATATCGGTTTA